>JANXOJ010000140.1 GCA_025353625.1 Planctomycetota bacterium
CGACCGCTAGCGTCGAACTTATGGAGCATTACCCGATCGCCCGACCGCTGCCGCAGGCCATCTTCCGCCAATTCCTGCTGAAACGTCCAAAAGACCTCGGGCTCGACCGACTCGATCTGGAAACTCACGTTGTAACGGATTCCGCCGCGACATTCCATCTGGTCGCTCCGCTGCCCCTTGAGCGAATAGGCCATCAACTGTCGCTTCTCCGGCAGCGGATGATGGGCAGACGTGGCGACTTCGGTAAGCGTTATGCCGCCGTGACGCCAAGTTACCACATGCCCGGCACTGGTGATGTCAACCTTGGCTTCGTATCCCCCCCGCTTATCCACGCGAGACTGATATACTTTGAAGAGTTCCGGATGCAACGGCTTTCCATAAAGCCGAAAGACCAACTCCGCGACTTTGGGTCGAACAGTTAGCATTTCCAGAGCTCCTTTTTTCTATCGAGCTGCCCATTCCTAAAATACAATTGCGGTTTTCGTTCGCTTTAGGCGAAGAAAAATAGCCGTTGCATCGGGCACCCCGGGCGATCTTTTGATTCTCTCGTCACCACGCTCGTGCATTATACCGAGTGTCGATCGAGAGACCAAGGGACTTTTTCAGAATTTCAAAACGTGTTTTTGATTTGGACTTGACAAGCTGACGACATAGGCTTTAGATCTGGGGCTTTGGTCATTGAAAACATTTGAGTTGACTCTCATCCCAAGTTCCACGACCTAAGCCGACAACCCCACCAACACATCATAGAAAGCATGCGTGCCCGCCGCGATGCCAAACCCTCGATAGCGGAATAGAAGGGCGAAGAGCGTGCCGGCTGCAAAACGGAATACGAAAGTTGTTGGATCGAACGGATCGCCAAATGGGGGAATATAGTGTGCCGCTGAAAAGAGCAGGCTCGTTAGAACGATGCCGCCCGACACGCTCGCACGAGGACTAGCATGGAGCCAAGCCAAGAGGCCGATGACGAAGTTCAAGAGAATGAGGCGGAAGAGCAATTCTTCGTAGATGCCTGCGCCGGAGTAACATGAAATGCGCCCGAGCGTACCGCTGAAGTTCACGTTTAACGTGGCGGCAATCGTGCCCAGCGTAAATTGTTCGATCTTCCAGAAAAGCCACAACCCAATGGAAAGCAAGAGACATTCGACGCCCATGCCATAGAGTACGTTTCGAGAGACTCGCCACGGCTGCCGCAGGAGGTGCTGCCAAGCGAGCAAAATTCCGACTATCAGGATCGGCAATAGGAAATACGCGGTGAAACCGATCGTTTCCAGGACGGTGCGAAGCCAAGCCTCGGCCCCGTTGCGAACGGCATCGCGGCCCAAACAGAGTAGTCCGGCCTCGTAAATCAACAGCAAGGGTGCCGTGAAGGCCAGGCTGGTCAGCGGCTGGCGCGAGAGCGACCAATAGTCGTCGACCGGCCGCACGATCGGCGCGTCCTGGATGGGCGTCGCGGTTTGCAATTCAGGCGTGTTCGACATACGGTGCTTCTGTTGCGGATACAATGGACTATCCCATTCCCCCGAGAGTTTACCATGAGCGGCATCCTAAAAGAAGTCTACCAGCGGTTGTTCGATGCCTTCGGCCCACAAAATTGGTGGCCCGGTGAAACGGCCTTTGAGATGATGGTCGGGGCCGTGTTGGTGCAGAACACAAGTTGGCAAAACGTCGAACGGGCGATCGACAATCTCCGCGAGGCCGAGCTACTCGATCCCCATGCCCTGTATGCCGTGTCGGACGAGGAGTTGCAGGAACTGATCCGGCCCGCCGGCTACTTCCGCGTCAAATCCAAGCGACTGCGAAGCCTGCTTGCGTTTCTCGTGGAGCGTTACGACGGATCGATCGAGGCAATGTTCGCCACTTCGCTCTCGCAACTTCGCGAGGAATTGCTCGGCATCAACGGCGTCGGGCCGGAAACGGCGGACTCGATCCTGCTCTATGCCGGTGGGCAGCCGACTTTTGTCGTCGATGCTTATACGTCGCGCGTCCTCGTTCGACATGGATGGATTGACCTGGAGTCCGACTATCATCGGACTCAGGAATTCTTCCACGATCAACTTCCGGCGGATGCTCCGATGTACAATGAGTTTCACGCCCTGTTCGTCCATCTGGGAAAGCACTTTTGTAAGAAGAGCAAGCCGCTGTGCGATGCGTGCCCGCTAAAGGAGATGCTGCCGCGGGGCGGGCCAATCGCGGGTGAATGACCCAATGCACAACGTTCGATGTACAATGAATCGCTCGTCCGCACGCTTTACGCGGGAACGAAGATTTGTCCTTTGAACCTTTGGTCCTTGGAGTTTTCTTGCCGTGTCGCTCTTTGCCGAATCTGAAAAAGAAAACGCCCAAGCTGCCAAGCCGCTCGCGGCGCGGATGCGACCGACGAAGCTCGATGAATTTGTCGGGCAGCAACATTTTCTTGGCGAGGGCAAGCTGCTGCGCCGGTTGCTGGCGGCAGATCGACTCGGTTCGGTGATTTTTTACGGGCCGCCGGGCACCGGCAAGACGACGCTCTCACGGCTTTTGGCCAAGGAAACGCGCTGCCGCTTCCAGCAAATCAGCGCGGTCGCCAGCGGCGTGAAGGAGCTGCGCGAGGTTTTGACCGAGGCCCACGATCGGCTGCTGGCTTCCGGCGAGCGAACTTTGCTATTTATCGACGAGATCCATCGCTTCAACAAGGCCCAACAGGATGTGCTCCTGCCCGGCGTGGAGGAGGGTGAGGTCGTTCTCGTCGGGGCGACGACCGAGAACCCGTTCTTTACGGTCAACAGCGCCCTGGTGAGCCGCAGTCGCATCTTCCAATTTCAGCCGCTTTCCAACGAGGACATTCAATCGCTCTTGCGTCGCGCGGCAGCCGATCCGCATCGCGGGCTGGGGCAGTATCGGGTGCGGCTCCACGATGATGCGTTGCAATTCCTGGCCGAGACGAGCGATGGCGACGCCCGCCGCGCGCTTTCGGCTTTGGAGATTGGCGTACTCTCGTGCCGCGAGCGACCGGTTGAGTTTACGCGCGCGTTGGCGGCGGAGTCGTTGCAACGCAAGGCGGTGCAGTACGACCGCGACGGCGACGCGCATTACGATTCGATCAGTGCGTTAATCAAAAGCATTCGCGGCAGCGATCCCGACGCGGCCCTGTATTGGCTGGCGCGCATGTTGGAAGGGGGCGAGGACGTGCGGTTCTTAGCTCGCCGACTGGTGATATTGGCCAGCGAGGATGTCGGCAACGCCGACCCGGTCGCGCTGACTTTGGCCGTGGCCGCGGCGCACGGGTGCGAATTGGTCGGGCTGCCGGAGTGTCAACTGACGCTGGCCCAGACCGTGACGTACCTTGCCTGTGCGCCAAAGTCCAATGCGGCCACGGTCGGCATTGGCGAGGCACGCCGCGACGTGAGCGAAGGTCGCCTGCTTCCCGTGCCGGTGCATCTCCGCGATTCGCATTACGCCGGGGCGAAACGACTGGGCCAAGGCCAAGACTACCAATACGCCCACGATGCCGAGGGAGGCATTGCGGCGCAAGATTATCTAGGCGTGGAACGCGAATATTACCGCCCGGTCGATCGTGGGTTTGAACGCGAATTGGCGGAACGGTTGAAAGTAATCCGCGCGCGGCTGCGCGATAAGGCGTAGGCCGTTACCCATCCTACCGCGCAACCAAAGGCGCTCAGGCAGGATTATTCATCCGTTTTCCGACCTTACAGCCCGTCCAGTATCAACGCCGCATTTTTGTGGTGCGGGCGTCTCGCCTGCACCACAAGCCGTTCTTGGACGGGAACTTAAAGTGCCCTGCGTACCCTCTTTACATTCTTCCCAAAGACCGGCTTGGTTGCCGGCTTCGATTCGACCAAGTCGTCGTCCATGCCGCCGGAGCCGTCGCCCAAGGGAACGCCGTCGGCTGGGCGCGGATCGCCGAAGGCCTGAAAGCCGGGTATCTCATCGCGCTTGAGGAGACGGTTGATGCGGATTTCGATCCGCGTCAGCTCGCCGCCCTCTTCGGGCGAGACGAACGTGTAGGCAACACCCTCGCGGCCCATGCGGCCGGTACGGCCGACGCGGTGAACGTAGTCGTCGCAGAACGCAGGAATATCGTAATTGATGATGTGCGAGATGCCGCTGACATCGATGCCGCGACCGACAACGTCCGTGGCTACCAGCCAGTGAACGCGGCCTTCACGAAATGCTTTCATCACGCGGTCGCGGGCCGACTGCTGTAAGTCGCCGTGGATCGTATCGACGTCTTGGAATCGTCGCGAAAGCCGCATGTGAATCTTCTCCGTGCCGCGCTTCGTGCGGCAGAAAATGATCACCTGCTTGGGGTTCTCGCGCTCCAAGAGCTTCACGAGCAAGTCGAATTTCTTTTCGGGATCGACCGTGAAGTAGAACTGCTCGATCGTCTCCACCGACACGTTCGTCGGCGAGAAGTCGAGCACCTCCGGTTCGCGCATGTAGCGTTCGGCCAGCCGCTTCACGGGCGGGGCAAGCGTTGCGCTGAGGAGCAGCGTCTGCCGCGATGCCGGGCAGCGTTTCAGAATCTTTTCAATGTCGGGCCGGAAACCGATATCGAGCATGCGATCGGCCTCGTCCAAAACGACGACGCGCAGCTCGTTAAAGCTCAACGCGCCGCGGCTCATCAGGTCGAGCACGCGGCCCGGCGTGCCAACGATCATCGCGGCACCTCGATTGAGCAGCTCCACCTGTTGGCGGATCGGCTTGCCGCCGTAAACGGCAACGATGGAAACGTTGCGGCCCAGCGAGAGCTTTTCAATTTCGTCGCGAACCTGCACGGCCAGTTCGCGCGTCGGTACCATCGCCAAGGCTTGCGGCGGTGCGCCGCGACGGTGCGGTTGCAGCATCTCAAGGATCGGAATGGCAAAAGCGGCCGTCTTGCCCGTGCCGGTTTGAGCCTGCCCCATCACGTCGGCACCCGTCAAAGCCCGAGGGATAAAGCCTTCTTGGACGGGAGTCGGCTCCTCGTAACCGGCAGCGGCCAGGGCATCGAGCATGAAATCAGAAACCCCGAGCGCGGCAAACTTCGGACTATGCGCCGACTTGTCGGCGGACTTTGCAGCGCGGGGACGTTCGGTCGCGACTGGTTCGCGCGACGGTCGCTCGCTGGCGGTCGATTCGCGCGGGGCGCGTTGCGGAGAAGCCGTATCGCGATTTGCTTCGCGTGAAGCATCGCGAGGCGACCGTTCGCGGGTTGGCCGTTCGCGGGTTCGCCGTTCGCGCGGCTGCGCGTCGCGAGGCCGTTCTTCACGCGGTTGCTCCGCACGCACCGGCTCTTCGCGAGCAGGTCGTTCCCGCGCGGTCCTTTCGCGCGGCGGTCGATCCTCCGCTGACTTTTCGCGGATCGGCCTTTCGCGCGGCGGTCCTGCCGCTGGCAGCTTCTCGGGAGGCACTCTCTGGGTCGTCGGCTTCTGAGCTTGCGGACGATCCTCTTCTTGCGGTCGATCCTCGCGTTGCGAACGCGCCCTCGGCGGTCTCTGAGCGTCCGTTCGGATTCTCGCGACTCTGCGCTCCGCCGGCGGCTCGGCTGGCCTTCGAGGATGCACTTCCGGCTTGAGCGTTTGCGGCTTGGCAGTCTTAGCCGGACGCTCGGTTGCATCTTCAATTTTGGTGAGTTTATCGAGGCGCATGCCGTAGGTCGGCAGCGTTAAATCATCTTCGTCGTCATCGTCAAAATCATCCGAAGGCTCTGTTATATGTCCCTCCGAGGATTGCGGCCTGGACGATTTACGTCGTCGCGATCGCTTCCGCCGTGGAGGTCCGCTCGAGCCTTCGTTGGCATCGGCGGGACTTAGGAAGGGTTCAGGTTTTTCGTCCGGTGGTAGTCTGTTCATGCGTTACTTGCTTTGAATTATTTTGTGAGGGTGTGTTGGATCGAGTTTCGCTAGCCCACTCTTGGAGCATTTGAAACTGCTGCTGGAAGCCGTGTTCGCGGACGCCCAGCGGGCTCTTGAAAAAGCTGGCCAGGAACCGCATCAATCCGGTTTGTCCGCGACGCTGGGCCAACTCGGTGAATCGAATCAGGTCGATTACCAAGGGGGCCGCCAGCACCGAATCGCAACCTTGCCAGATAAATTGGAGCGTCATCGGCGTTCCCATGAATCCAGCAAAATGGATGTGGTCCCAGGCGGTTTTCCAATCGCCCAGGCTTTCAATGAACTCGATCGAAATATGGGTTTGAGGTTTATAGCCAAGAATCTCGCCGAGCAATTGATCCTTGCTGGCGAGCTTGGCCTTCTTGTTGGCCGGATCGTCGAGAACGCGACCGTCCATGTTGCCAAAAATGTTGTGGCCGACCCAACTCATCACCGCAAGATTTCTCGCGGCGAACATCGGGGCCAGGACACTCTTCAAAAGGGTTTCGCCCGTCTTGCCGTCGCAGCCCGCATGACGGGTGTTGCGAAGTCGAGCCAGTTCGTCGATGGCCGTCGGTTCCGCGCCCAACGAGGGCGTGAAATTGATGTACGAACAGCCGGTGTCGAGCGCGGCAATCGCATACAGCGAACTGGCCGGCAAGGGGCAATTCGCATCGTGTAACCGCGCGGATAATTCGGCCCAGGTGTTGGGCAGGTCGGAAATCATCGACCGAGGCTCGGTCGATGCCACATTGACCACGATGACGTGGTCCAGTTGTTCTTGCTGCCCAAAGGCACGCAAATCGTCGCTTAGCCGCGCCACGATCTGCGCGGCGGTCTCACCTTGCGGCACGTCGATATCCGTCAGACTCGCAATCGTGGCTCCGGCATTGTAGGTCGTGCCGGGGCGGATGCGAGTCTCAATCTTCTCCAGTTCGTCGCGACATGCGTCGATCGCCTCGCGGCTGGCCGCACGCATTTCCGAGGCCACGCGATATGCCTCCTGGCAAAGCGAAAGGCCGCGAATTTCGTGCCCGCCTATCACAAAACTCTCCCATGCGGCCAAGTTGAGATGAGCGAACTCTGAAAGTTGGCTGGTTAAACCGCCGGCCGCGATGAGGCCCTTGCGAAGCGCAAGCAATCCGACGATCGTCGCGGAGGCAACTCCGCCTTTGATTCCGATCAGCCAGATGCCGATGCGTCGCCGACCTTGAGTACATGGTGCCCGCGTCATTCAAACCAACCTTTACATACCTTTTCAAATAGCATATCAGAAACCGAGCGGCTCAATGGCCGCCGGTCACCGGCTTGGGGCTTTTGCTCCTTAAACCTTCGCCTTCGCCCTCCTTTTTCTCTGGCGGAGGCAGTTTCCGATTGCGTCCCGCGGAAAGCACTTGCCGCAACAATGCAGAAAGATCCTCATAGCCTCGCTCCGACGGAGGGCCGTCGCAGTACTGAAAGGTCGATTGCTGTATCTTGCGCGGTAGCGAAAGCAGTGCGGAGGAGACGGTGCCCGACTCGCCGCCGATGAGAACCACCCCTCGTCGCCCTTCGGCATCGGGCTTTTGCGAAAACGCACGACTCGCCACGGCCAAGAAAGTCACGGCCGAGTCGAGGGTGTGCAGCGTCAGCCTGCGGCGGATGAACTCGTGTCGTTCATCGGTTTTGTCGTTGAGGTCGCCGCTGCTCAGCGTGTACAAACCTGGTTCCAGTTCCTTAATCTCCACGCGACGACCGCCATAGACAACAGCCGCCGACTTGCCATCGGCACACAAATAGTTCGCCCCCGCATAACGGCCGGTTGCCAACTCCTTGCGCGCAAGTTCGGCGGCCTCTTTAGCCGTCCGCGAATCGAGCAGGTCGCGGCACAGCAGTCCACGCGAACGCGGCTCCAACGGCGGACGCACTCGAGCGCGATTCGTCACGGCAATCAAGAGGCCAAACTGATTCACCCCCAACCAAGTTCCGCCTGCTTGCCGATCGATGCCGCAAACGATGCGAGGCGTACCGGATTGAATCTTGGGGAACTGGGTGGGGCGCGTCAAAACCTCCTCCCGATTTGCAGCTAGCAGAATCGGAGTGTTTTTTGCAACGCGATAAAGTATCGCCAGCATACACATAAACTTCCGTAACGAGATCGAGTTCAAACACATAAGTGTAATCGATAACGCGGCCCTAGCATATTCCCCCATAGGGGTGGTTTCTGGAAAATCTCAAATTATTTGCCCGCTTCGACATAATGGGAGCATAAAGTTAATTTCCTCCGGCTTCCGCCTTCGGGCTTCGGACCTTATGCTGTATTCCATGCCTTCCAACGACCTTGCCCAAATCGAGCTTTTAGCCGAAATTGACGCCCTGGCGCGACGTTTCGAGACCTGGGCACAATCGGCCCCCCCCTGGACGGTGGCGGAAACTTGCCGGGCCATCATCGCCCGACTCTCTACGAGGCTCGCCTCGCTGCGCATACGTCTGGAGTCCCCATTGGTGATAGCCATTTTGGGCGGTACTGGTACGGGAAAAAGCTCGCTCATCAATGCGTTAGCCGGCGCGGAGCTTGTTCGCAGCGGTCGCGGTCGGCCCACCACGCTGCGTCCCACCCTACTCTGCCGACCTGACTTTGGCCCGGAAATGCTGGGCATCAACCCGGCGGAAGTCGATCTGATCCAGCAAGATATTCCTGCATTGGCGAATCTCGTACTCGTCGATTGTCCCGATCCCGATACGACCGACTCGCAAACGTCGAGCGAACTTGGAACGCCATCCGCCGATTCAACCTTGGCCCGACTGCGCCGCATCTTGCCGCACTGCGACGTGCTAATAGTTGCCGCGACGCAGCAAAAGTATCGCAGCGCGCGCGTCTCCGATGAACTTTCCGCTGCCGCGCCGGGGGCCCGACTCGTCTTCGTGCAAACCCACGCCGATCGAGATGCCGACATTCGCGACGACTGGCGTCTCGTGCTTGCCGCCCACTATGAGCCGGGCCATATCTTCTTGGTCGATTCGGTGACGGCACTCGTTGACGCCCAACAGGGACGCGCCCCGCAGGGTGAATTCGCGGCACTCGCCGATCTGCTCACGCGGCAGTTTGCCGGTACGGCGGCCGCGCGGATTCGTCGCGACAATTTCCTCGATTTGGCCGCCGACGCACTCGCGGCCTGCCGCCGTCGGCTCGATGAGGCCATGCCGCGGATCGAAGCGTTGCAAACGGCCGTCAATCAACAACGCGCGGAATTGTCGAAAGTCCTCGCCCAACAAGTGCGCATCGAACTGCTTGCGAGTCGTCGGCCTTGGGAGAATCGCCTGTTAGGGCATGTGACTTCCCGCTGGGGATTCAGCCCGTTCGCGCTCGTGCTGCGGATTTATCAAGGCATTGGCGGCCTCGCCTCGGGGGCATTGCTCTATCGTGCCCGCACACCGGCACAACTTGCCTTGTGGGGAGTTGTCGAAGGCGCACGAACTTGGCAGGCGCATCGCAGTAATAAGCAGCTTGAAGAGCGGGCGGGCCAAGCGGCGGCCGGCGGTTTCGACCCCGTTGAGTTGCGTCGCGCGGCTTTGGTGTTGGAGGGCTACACGATCGACGCCGGCTTGCCGCGCGCATCGGCATCACCGGAAACGATCGCCGCTGAGGCAGAAGGCTCCGGCTTGGACTTTGCCTCCCGACTTTCGCAAGACTTGAACGTGCTGATCGTCCGCCAAGCCGAGCGACATACCGGCTGGTTTACCCGTGCAATGTACGAATTCCTCTTGCTGGCGATGTTGGGCTTCTTGCTCTTCCGGCTGGGGAAGAATTTTTTCTACGATTCGTGGTGGTCCCACACGCCGGTGCCGCTGTGGGGCGTGGAATCGTACCTCACGGCCGCGTTTTGGCTGGTGCTGTGGTGCTTGCTACTGCTGTGGCTCTTCACGCGGCGGTTGCGCGGCGGACTGCGGCAATCGATCGATAAGATTGCCGAGAATTGGACCGGCGCGAGTGCCGCGTCCGGTATCTTCGCTCGCCTGGAAAGCGACTGCCGCCGCTCCGCCGATTTTCGCGACGATCTCGCACGGCTGGAAAGCGATGTCGAGCATCTACGTGGGCGAATGTCGGTTCACCCGTCTCAAGAATGCGGCGGGCTTCGCCCGGAGATTTTCAAGGCATGAGTCCGGTGTCCAATAGTACTTACCTACCGTTTGCCAACTCGCTTACAAGGGAACTGTCTGGAGAACGGAGTCGGGCTCCGCGAGGGGGGCGACACGGGGACGCATCTAGTTATATCCGCGCGGACTCCTCGGAAACGTTGTGGGTCGTCCTTCGCTACGAAGTGTGTGCAGCAAACCAACGACGTTTCGCTTGGACTTCCTGCCGGCTCGCTCGTCTCCGTAGGGCCAGTTCCTTATCGTGCATGTTTGCAGTCCCTCCGCCTCCTTCTCCGTCGGCGGCGCGTTCACCCGCGCCCTCCCGTTCAGGACGCGATACACCAACCCCTCGGGCGTAACTCCGGCTCGTCCTGGCACGTTGGAAGCATACCCGCCTCCCCCGCCTCGTCAATACTAGCTGCGTCCTTGTTTTCACCTCAACCTCAGCCGCCTTCGAGCGGAAGAATCCGAAGGCGGGGGACCGCAGCGATCGGCGGATCGCCGCCTTGGAGGAGAACCTGGCCGCGAAGAATGAAGTCATCACCGAACACCGGCCCGAGCGCCGACCCAGGGGTTGGAAGCGGAGAGCGGGCGGCGAACGTGCTGCCGCCCGCCTTTCCCGTTCGCTTTCAACACGAATGCGATCAATCCCAAGGTCTGAGGGCAGA
>JANXOJ010000145.1 GCA_025353625.1 Planctomycetota bacterium
CGCATCGGGTGTTGCCAACTCGGTGGTTCGCGGTCGCATCGGCCTGACTCCCGGCGCGAAGCAGGCCGCCGCCATCGTTACGCCAACCACCGCCAATGTCGCCAATCTGGCGATCAACACGCAGGCCGTCGGCGGCGTGGGCGACAATGTATTCATCGCAGCGAACGTAACGGTCAGCGGCAATCTCGATATCGATTCCGACGGGACCATTATTGAAAGTCAAACCGTTTCGATCAATATCGGCGGTTCGGCCAGCTTCGATGCCCCCGGCCAGAGTATTACGCTGACCGGCGCAAACAATCAGTTCGCCGTCGCCAACATCCTGCACGCCGCCACGGCCTCGTTGACGAGCATTTCCGACATGCAGCTTGGCACGATCAACGTCACGGGCACATTCAACCCCCTGTCTAACTCGGGCTTCATCAACCAGGCTTCCAATAGCATCGTGACGGTCGGCAAGGTTAATTTCGGGTTCCTCAGCAGCGAATCGGGCAACGTCAACCTGCCGAACCAGACGAATCAGATCGGCGAAGTCCTGCCGACGACGCTACAAAATCTCTCCTTGGGCCAGGCGCAAACCAAGCCGCTCATCCTCGACGCCATCACCGTCGTCGGCGACATGCACCTTGCGACTCCGCCGAAGGGATCGATCTCGCAGTCTGCGGGCATTGCCGTCGGTCATCAACTCTTTTTGGGTGGCGGCGGCGGGTTTGGCCTCTCGAATTCTGCCAACCAAATCAGCCTGACCTCGACCACCGACGGAACGTACGTGCAAGACCTCTACCTGACGAACAATTCAGCCGTCACGATGAATCTCGATACGCTCAACGTGCATGGCGATCTACACCTCGATGCCGGTGCCGGCAGGGGGAATATCTCCCAAAACGCGGACGCAGCGCACGCCATCGCGGAAGGCCACATCCTAGAGGTAAAGGCCCTCACGGTCGGCCTCTCGAACGCGGCGAACAATTTTACCACGGTGACGGTGCCCGGAGTGGGGTTCGTGCGGGACATGTATCTCTACGACGCGAATGATGTGGCTTTCGGCACGGCACTCGTTCTAGGCGACTTGCACATTTTCGCCGGTGGCGGCGTCAGCCAGAGTAGCACGACGGGACTCGTCGTCGGCCATCTGCTCGAATTCGCTGCCACGAACGATGTCGCACTCACCAGCAAGCTAAATGCACTCGTCAGCACCAGCGGGGTGTGCAACAACCTTACACTCACCGTTGCCGGCGGGCTCTACCAGAACAACGATACCTCCATTTTCGCCGACGGTGCGATCACCTTAAATGTCGGTGCCGCAGGACTGGGAAGCAGCACGACCTTGGCGGGCTCGATCCAAACGACGAGCGCATCGCAAATCACCGTCAACGGCGGTGCCGGATCCGATGGCCTCACCGTCGATCTCGACACGGCCGCATTCAGCACGACGGCTTCCGTTCAAAGCCTGGTCCCGCTGCTCTTCAACGGCGGCGACACGGCCAGTACCAACACGCTCACCGTCCTGGGGAAGACGGTGTCGAGCAGCTCGACTAACTACTTCGCCGTCCACGAAAATAGCAACTCGACGACCGACCCCGGTGTGATTGCCAGTACGCTAGCGTCGGCCCCCTTGAACTATGCCAACATCCAGTCGCTCGACATCGAAGGTCGCGGCAATGGCAGCAATTTCCTCGACTACCACGTCGCCGCTGGCGGCGGGGCGGTGAATCACGTCAAGTACGATTCCGGAAGTATAAGTGGTCGTATGGCCATTTACGCCAATCCGAACCTCGCGAATAATATCATCGGCGTCACCGATACGAACAATCTGCCCCATGGAACTCCGCCTGCCACCACGGCGACCGTGCCGGTCACGATCCAGCAAGCTTTTGGCGGCGGCAGCACCACGGTAAATGTGCCCGTTCCGCTGAGGTTCTCGGTCAATGCACACGATATGGCACTCTTGCAAATGTTCGGAAGCGATGGCAACGATACTCTGGTGAACAAGACCGACATCGACGCACTGCTCGACGGCGGAGCGGGCAACGATACGCTCGTCAGCGGGATTGGGGATATTGATAATGCCTATGCAAACGAAATCCTACTGGGCGGCAGCGGTGCAGATACGCTCATTGCCAAAGGCGGGCGCAACTTGTTGATGGGCGACTATCAGCGCGGCCTGGACAGCAATGGCCGTGGTACGTTGGTTGCATCGTCCGCGCCAACCGGTGGAAATCAACTTTCCAGCGTACCTTCTTATAGTGCGTTTTATGTCGGCGGCGCAGGCGACAGTGTGTCGGGGGCTCGCGGCACGATTTACGGGACTGGCCTCAGTCTCAGTGGCGATGCAACGAACTCGACCAACGCCAATCAGAGTGCGCCAACTATCTCCGACCTGGCAAAAGCTGGAATTAATCCAGAAGTATTTCAGTTCGTTTCCGCCGACCCGTTTTAAGTTCGCTGCAGGTTCATCCTGCCGGGAGGTAGTTTGCTAGGAAGTCGAACCAAAGAACTCAATTTCTTTATGCGATACGGACCACAGTTTTTACCGGAGTGAAG
>JANXOJ010000148.1 GCA_025353625.1 Planctomycetota bacterium
ATCGAACTGAGGGTAGTGATAGCCGTACTGTCAATCTGCGGACCAAAGGCCAAGCAATGCAATTGGAAAGGTCTCGTCGCCGAACTAAAGCCGGTGGAACTGTCTGAAGCGGCCATCTGGCCGATGATGCCGTTAATTTGACTCACCAATGTGGGATCGCTATCGCTATAGCCCCATACGTTGTAGGGGAAGTCACTCGACGATGGCGTCGTGCTGTTGTATCGGACTCTGTAGTACGATTGATAAGCACCATTGTTGGTGAAACTGGCGGCTGCCGAGCAGTTGGGATTACCGTCGGTCTCAAAGATCACGATCTTCTGTGCACCTTTACGGCCATTCCCACCGGCGTCGCCGGACGGTTGCCCAGGATTAAATGTCTGCAATGAGCTATTGCCGCTGAACTGGTTATAAGCCAGCATCAGCCCGATTGAATAGCAAGTTCCGCCACATGCTCTTGGCACCTCGATATTGTTGCTATCGTAGGGCGAAACCGTTCCGGAGGTACTACCGTACGTCGATGGCGGATACCAAAGGCTATCGTTCAGATAGGTGAAGTTCTGCCCCAGGGAAACGCGCGGGCGGTTAAAGCGGTCTTGTCCGACGTCGCTCGTATCGGTCTGCGGCACGCTGAACATGATTACCGAATAGTAATCGTTAGGGTGATTATTCTTTGCATCGCTCAAGGCAGCTTGAATGCCAAGCTTACAGGCATACGTGGGCGACTCGTGGCAGGTGCCCGGCCACCAACAAAAGCGCGAGCAATCGTTGCCGTATCCGGTATACCAGAGGTTGTAGTTGCCGAGGAAGTCCACCATGGTCATGGGCCCGAACCAAAAACTCATTTTTGGCCGCAACGGATTATCGCCGTAGTGCATGTAGGGCTTTGGACTGCCGGAAAGGCTGCTAAGTGCGGTAATTTTTACCGAGCCCCACTGGAAATCGGCACCGTACCCAGTATTGCCGTTGCTGCCATTATTGATGATGACGTAGTTGCTGGAGTCAACCTGCATCACGCCCAGCACGTAGTCGATATAATCCTTCCAAAAACGTTGATTCAAGTCGGTCGGTGGCCAGACCGACGTATTGATCGTCGTAGGAATCGAACTGTAGTAGACGATGCGGCCCGATTGCATTTGCGTCGGAAATATGCTCGGGCCAACACTCTTAATGAAGTTCAAGATGGCGGTATAGTTGATCTTATAGCTACTATTACCGCTCACGACGGGAGCTTGCAAATTGCCAGAAGAATCCCACAGCAACGAATTGTCGGCACTCGCCGTGGGGAAGGTGAAGTAGGCAGTCCGCCAGTCGTTGGTCGGATCGGGCGGCCAAAGGAAGAACGTCTTTCCCCAATAGTTCGGGCCTTGCGTGTAGCCCTGGAAGTTCAACGTGCCGGTCGTCATGCTATAGCCTTTGTAGCCTTGCGTCTCGAACGTGGCATCGCGCGTGGAACTGGTAGGACTCGCGATATTGAGCACCTGACCGACCGTTTGCGCATACGAGGAACTTGCTCCCTTGTTCGACTTCGGCGGGATATCGCCTGCCGGTGCGGTCGCATAGCTGGCTGCTGCGGCCGAGAAGGCTGGCGTTCCGCTGCTATTGGTATAGAAATCTTTGACGATCGCTGGACGGCCATCGGACGTTGTAGCCGAAACATTGCAATCGCCATAAGGCGATGAAGCCGATGAGGCGGGCATGCCGGTGCTGCCGCTGGAATAGTGGCCAAAAGTTGGAACTACCGCTTCTTGGTTGTTGCAACTGCGATCCCCATAGTAGGGCGTCCCCATCAAGCTGGCGAATCGCATCGAACCGGAGTAGTCGAGAATAAAACAGACGTCGCGAGCGCGATGCGCGGCCGTGGCGGTAGCTTGAAAGTTCGGCAGCGCGAGGTTGAAAATTTTGCCGAAGCCGAGACTATTCGTCAGATTCGTCGTGACGATTGCCTGGACCGCGTTCCAATTGCCGCTGCTGCCGGGAAAATTGCCTTCAAATTGCGTCGTGGCGGAATTGTAATTGTACCGCCCGATATTCAGCGTGAGTTGCGAATTTTGCAGACTGGCACCTAGGATGTCGTTGGCCGTAACTGCCGTTTGCCCGGCGGGCGTGGCACCGCTGTAGTTATTATTGTTGACCGTGTCGCCGTTGAGTGCTCGACAGGCGGCCAAGGCCGAGGCGTCGGCCGCATCGCGGAGTTGCGTCTGGGCCACGGTCAGCATGCCTACATCAATGGCAAAAGCCAAGAATGCGACAATTGGAATGAGCGAAACGACGAACAACACCAAGACGGCGCCGCGTCGCTGCCTTGAGCGAGAACGCCTCCGCGATAAACCGTTGGTGCGGTCGAGTTTTATGCTTGGCATGGTGGCTAATTTCCTTCGCTTCGACGAACTATCTTGAAAGTCAATGTTGACGTGGAGGGCAGGCCCAGCAGAACGGTTGGCACGAACGTATAGGTGCCCGTCAATTGCACGCAGACGTATTGCCCTGCCCCGGCACTGGTCCACGTTCCCAGATTGTTTCCAACTGCGTCCGACAAGTAGACGCTCACCACGGGACTAGTAAGCTGTTGCGATCCGACATTTGAATTAACGATGTTACTGACATCGCTGTTGGCATTGCCGTAGGTCGTGCCACCGAGGACAATTGGCGAAGTGTGCTTGCAGGCATAGGCGGCCCCCGCTGCAATGGCATTATTGCAGACGTGGACCATGAGAAAGTAACGCCCGTACTCCATCAATCCCATGATAAACATGATGACGATCGGCAAGACGAAGGCGGCCTCGACGAGCGCGGCACCGCGCCGCTGCCGCGAGACTCTTCGATTTCGACGTGGAACGAGTTGGATCATGTTAGTAGGGCAACTGAGTACTCACGGTAACCTTTAAGTCGTTGCACGAAAGCCAATCGATCGATTCTTGCAATTGCGTTACGCCACAGACCGTGCTGCCGTAGAGCTTGAGGCTATTGAACGCCGTACCGGCCGGTATCGTCACGCTGACGCTATAGTGATCCAGCGGCTGCGCACTACCGGGATCGGTCCAGGTATTGGAACTTAGGTTGTTCACCGAAATCGTCGCGCCGCTGACCGCCGCGCTCGGCACGCCCGCCGCAGTAAGAAAATTCTGCACGGCCGTCTGCACGCTGGCCACCGTCACCGTCGTGCCGTTATTCATTCCCCCGGCCGCGACGCGGGCACCTTCGCGAGCCGCGTCCTTCAGCGTCCGCGACATCTGCGCGATGCGGCCAACTTCCCACATGCCGAGCATCATCGTCACGATGATCGGCAAGCATACGGCCGCTTCCACGGCCATCGTGCCGCGCGATCGTCGGTCGCCGCGCCGTCGGGCGTCGTCCGAAATCCATTTGTCGCGAGGGATGTTCTTCAGGTCCAGCATTACCAAAGTTCCCGCCATCGACTTTCAGATGTCCAATTTGTAAAACGCTCCACAAGGAAAGTATATGTCACTTTTCCGCACAAAGACTTCGCAACGAGTGCGTTAAGTACGGAGAAAAAGCCGAAAGGAGCGATTGTGCCGGTTGGGCCGGATAAAACGGGCGAGCCTCTCGTTTGCTCAACCCCCGCGCGGACTGCGGTGACCGCATTGGCGATCGATTGTGGCCACCCAATCAGTATATTTCAATACTTTTGACCACTCCGCCGCCGGAGGCATGCGACGCATAAAGGCACCTATCCGCCCCGGAGAGCAGGTCGCACGGCG
>JANXOJ010000189.1 GCA_025353625.1 Planctomycetota bacterium
CCCTTTTCTGGGAGGGAAAACGTGCTTAACAAACCTTCTGAACTGAGGAAACTGGAGTTTAGGCTTTTTTGGCGTTCGCCTTGCGTCGTGCCGCGCGGCTCGTCATCCAAGTGAATGCACCCGCCGCGAGTAAGACGAAAGTTGACGGTTCTGGCACAATTGCGAATTGGCCGTTGCCGTTATTGACGACTGCCCAAGACTGATGGTTCGTCGTATCGACACCCCAACTACCGATCAGGTCGTCGAGGGTATAATTGGTACTCGTCGCGGGATTGATCGAACTGTACTTGGAATTCAAGAAGTCGGTCAGCGACTCGGCCACGCTCGTCTGGGCACCATTGCCGGGTGCCGTATTGTTATCGAGAACAGCATTTTCCCATGTGTTGCCGACGAGCTTGGCAAGGTAGGCCGTGGAGACCGTCGCCGTATCTACGGCACCGCCAATCACGGTGTTGATGCGGTCATCGTAAGTCATCTGCAAGGCATACGCGGCATTCGCCGGCACGCCGTTTATGGCGACAACATCGCTCGTCAACCACTGAACGCCACCGGGAAGGATCGTGGAATGTGGTCCGGTGAACGAACCGTTCTCGTCGTTGTCTCGGTTCCGCCAAGCCATCGTGACGTTTGCCGCAGCCCCGAGAACGGAACTGTCGAGAATGTCTGCTTGGCTGCCGACGGTCTTAGTAACATCGGAATGACTGAGTGAACCGGTCGTCATGGCCGACAAGGTTGATCCGTCCATGGTCGTCGTGGTCGAAGCGGCACCGGTCGTGCCGGCCGCAGCAACGCGCGAGGTGAGGCTCGTGCCGCCATCCGATGGCGCCAACTTCTTGCCCGCCGGGATGCTCGCCGATAACGGCGCACCAAATCGCTGGACATTCGGGCTGCCTGCGGCGGTGCCGCCGGTGGCCGCAAAACCGACGTTGGCGATCGTGTAACCGACATTAAGCGAAGCGTAACCGCCGGGATCGCCCACGGAGGCCGATTCGGCTGTGGCAACGCTCACTTGACCGGTGGCAGAGATCGGGCCGAAGGCATACGCGCCGACGGCAACCGGGACTGCCGGGTGTGCGACGCTTCCATCAACGAGCGTGCGCGTGACGGCAATTGACCCCACCTGAGTCGTACCGTCGGCAGTCGAGAAGGAGCTTACCGTTTCTCCCGGCAGGGAGCTGCCACCGACGTAAACCATCGTGGCATGATTGGCATCGATGTGGGCATTGTTGCTTTGCACAGTCAGGCCGGCCGGCACGGAAACAACGGCACCATACAGTAGGCCGCCACCGGTGGTCGGCACCACGAACGGAGTGCTCGGGTCGCCGGTCGAGGCCGACAACTGACGCTGTTCGAGAATGGTTGCCGTGTATGGCACGTCCAGGTGCGGGCGGATGGGAGTGCCCGATGCGAGCGTTTCTGCAGTAAATAGGGAAGGCGATCCAACGTCGCCCAGGAACCCGACCTTGCCGCTAATGGGGCCGACGGTCGAGAAAGTGGCCGACAAGTTGCCGCCAAGTTGCGTTGTGGTTCCATCCAACGTGCCTGCGTTGACGCCATTCAACGTGAAGACGCCTTGGCTGTTCGGTGCGGTTTGCGTGTAGGCGGCGTTGGCCGTCAAGTTGGTGTACTTGTCGTGTGAACCGGTCGATGTCAACGTGAACGAACCGGGGTTAGCCGGGGTGTTGACCATCATGCGGCCATAGTCGACGGACGTGACCGAATCGATCTTTCGGCTGGTAACGGGGTCGATTGTGATGTTTGAAGTGCTCGAAGCGGGAGATGCACCGGGAGCACTAAAGGACACGCTAGCAGTCTGCGTGCCGGGACTCAAGCTCGCACCACTAATCGTACCGACGAGCGGACTGCCCGATCCGGGTGCCACACCGTTGGCGCTCGTTGGGTTGAGCGAAACGCCGGACGACTGACTGGAAACTTGCCAATTCAAATTGGCGGACCCTGCGGGTGCCGTATTGCTGACGACGCCCGTTAGGCCTAGGGCACCGCCATAGGGTCCCGTTAGGAAACGGTTGTTTCCACCCGCCACGAAGAGCGAGGTCGCAAGTTGCGCGGAGCCAGGTACGCCGCCGCCGCCAGTGCCGGGGACGCCCGGTGCCGGTGGTGGCTTGCCGATATGGCCGCCGCCCGTTCCGCTAGTGATGGCGACGTAGTCGCCAAAATTATAGCTCAGTAAGGTGTACTTACCGCCCAAACCGTTGCCTGCAAAGCCGGGCGTGCTCGTTGGGGGTAAGTAGATGTTTGTGATGGTATCGGACGAGAGACCTGAATTTGGCGAAAACTGACCGACCGACGAACTACCCAGCGGCGATGTCGGCGAAGCGAGCGAGCCCCCCGACGCGGTCAGAAAATGGCCGATGGTGTTCGCGTGGCTGACGGGGTAGTTCGGCGATTGCGTCTCCTGCAAGGCATAGAAGTAGGGCGACCCGGCCGTTGTGTTGAACAACGTGTTGAAGTTGAACTGGTAGAAACCAGCACTGTTAGTGAGCGTCGAAAACGAGGCGACGGCCACC
>JANXOJ010000249.1 GCA_025353625.1 Planctomycetota bacterium
AATCGAAGTTTCAAATGTACGGCTGTTTGGTCAAGTAAATGACTTGGCCGGATATAGCCGGTCGGTCGTTTGTCGCGGTCGTACTTGTGCGCGGAAAGCGATTTCGGAAAATGTGAAAATGCACTCCACTCGTACTCGCAAGGGAGGTCAATTCCCGATTGCCGAAGCGCTTTCTCGATGAGCTTGCGCGTCTTGCCGGGCTTGTGGTCGTCGTGGCCGGGTAAGATGACGGGAGTAACAGTGGCCCAGTTTGCGGCCGCTTTCGCGTAACGACCAGCAACCTTGTCGGGGCGAGCGTATACCAGCGTAGGCGGACGGTCGAGCTTAGTTTCTGGGGTGGGAATAAGTTGCCGGCCGTCGAGCAGCATTGCAAGGTGTCGCAATATCCGATCGTCGCCCAAGGGTGCCGCAATCATCACCCGACGCACGGCCGGGTCGGTGTGCGGATGCCCGATTGAAGGCAACGGCAAGTACGACAATTGCCGATGCACGTCCGCCGGGGCATCGCAATGCCCGGCAACGTACGTTCGGAGCCAGTCGGCCGGATTATCGATTTCCTGCGGTGGCGAGTCGCCGAGCAGTTTGATTGCCAAGTGCCGGACCATTCCCGCCAAGTGAATCAGCTTGGCTTGGGGGTAGCTGAAGCGGGTTTCATCGTCGTTGCGAAGTTCAAAGACAATACTTGGGCGAACGGGCGGATCGGTTGCGCGGCGGTAACCCACAACGCGGAAGGCGGTCAGCGGCGGGACGGGGTTGAAGGTTGCATTGCCTTGCGAGTCCCGGCCGATTCGATTGAGAAACGCATTATGTTTGGAAATAAGGGCGTCGAGTGTGCCTTTAATCGGAATGCGAAGTGTCGTCGAAGCGGAATCGTCAGCCGGTCGCCAACGATCGCCCGGCAGATCCGCGGCTTCCTTCTCCGAGAGGATGGCCGCATTCCCGACGGTCATGTCCAGGCCCCAACCCAGATGCGTAATGGAACGCGCGGCGGCGGTGAGGGCTTCCACGTGCGAACACTCATTGGCGTCCATCGAGAATAGGCAATGCACGGTTGCCGATTTCTCGCCGTTTACATGCAACCAAGTCGGACGTACGTCTTTCTCCACGCGATGTTCAGCAATGCTCGCGTCCACTCCGCGAGCCCAAGCCGCGACCATTAGGTCTCCGGCGTTGTTTGGTACGTACATCCGATACGGCGTGCGACTCGCATGTGCCGGGGGCGCAATTACCTCTGCCGCTCGACCTTCCAGCCACCGGATCGCAGGTAGGGCAATTTCCGTGAAACGCGATCCTTTCCACCGTGCCGCAGCCCCGGCCAATAGTGCCTGAAATATGCGAAGTGGCGACGGCGGCCACTCCGGTTCGCCACCGGCAGCCCGACCATGAAATGACGGTAACGGGTCGGGAAAGTGTATAGAGACGACGAAATAGGTCGGCATCATGCACCTCCCGTCGGTTTATCTTTGGCCTTTGCGCCCTTCGCCTTTCCGGCCTTGCCCGACTTCTCGTCACCGGAAATATCAGCCTTTGCGAGTGCTTTGTCGAACTCGACGGTTTGCCCCTCTTCAACCCCGAATGCTTCGGCAGTCGCCGTTGCGAATGCGAGGGCCTCATCGTGCGAAACCGTGGACGGCTCACGAATTCCACTGGCATGAACGAGCATGAATTCACGCGGCTTGTCAACATCCGGCACTAAATTACACCCCTGCCGAAGATAGGTTGAGGAAGTGGCCGTCAAGGCGACGAGCGTTAACCCGAGAACGTAGCGCCGCAAGGACAACGTAGCTAAATCGTCGGGGCCATGCAGCAGTCGAAGCGCGGCTAGGCTGAGCGTCGCGTCTCGACGTACACCACCGGTGGCAATTACGCCGCCATGCGAAGCAGTGGCCGGTACGTGAACGAACCCTCTTTGCGCAAAGGGATGCTTAACCTTAACCTTTCCTTCGGCATCCTTGAGATCGCCGGGCTCATCCAGCAAACCTTCGTCCGAATATGGAACGGCCGGATTGTATTGTGCCGAGCGGCGGAGTTTCCTCACGTCGAAGGCTCGAATCGTGGACGCGAGCAAACGCGGCAATTTCGCTTGTGTGTTTCTCGAATCCCAGACGCCGAACACGAGGGACGTCGGGGCGAGCCGAGCCATCGGCACGGCATTGCCCCTCAATATATCCCGGAATGCGGAATCAAATTTGTTCTGAATGTTCGTGCAACGGATGAGAGCATCTCCCGCGCGATGCCCAGCCTCCAGCAGATTCACTTCTCGCGTGCCCGCCTTCACAATAATCTGCGGAATCAATACTGCATAAGGCGGTTTGGAGAATATCGGCTCGATGCGGTTTGCCTGCGACCCAACACTATCGACGAGGCAAACATTCTTCTCGCCATCCGCCGGATCGATATTATAGCCGCCGGGAAATCCGTCGCCGGAAGCGTAGGTTGCCGGAAATAAAACGCCGTCCGGTCCCTCGATGGGAACCAAATGTTCGCGAATCACGATTGCCGCGGCGGAATCGGTGACAAGCCACTTATCAAATTGCGACACGTTACTCATGGAAATCTCCTAGGTAAGGAATTGCGGGAAGGAAACTCTTCAAATACTTAGTTCGATATAGTAATCGGAACTCGAATGAGCGATTTTCACCCAGCGGCAATAATCCACACGCTGCGGGATGCGCAATTGCCGGCGACAACGGCTGCTGCCATAGGCAATAAATGAATCGATTCTCGTTTGGCAATTGTCGCGGTCGGAACCGTTGAAGGCCGACAAAAGCAAGCAACTCCAAACAAGGTCGCACGGTTGATTCGATCCGCGTCGCGGCACTCGCGGTCAATGGGTCGAAGCTAAAGCCAATATCGATGGCCGCACCTTGCGCGCCCAAGTCCGAGTCAAAATTGAACGGCAGGCCGCAACCGCTTTGCGTTTGATTTAACCACCGGTCGGATCGATCATTCCGCGACAATATGGATTCCGTCGCATGCTTCATGACGGACGCGATTTGAAGAACCGACTGCTGCCCCGCCCACGTTTTGAATCGATTGCCCCCAGCTAGTTCATCCAGAAACCAGTCGATTCGTAAGTTGAACGGGTCCAAGAGAACGATGGGCTCTTCTCGACGAAGCTTCTCCAATCCCTTCTTCTCGACTTCAAAAGCCGGGTTCTTCAGATGGTCCTTGCCTTTCATCCCGGCTAGTTCTTCGAGTCGCGCAGTTTGCTCCACGGTCATCGTGTTCGTAACGCCGCAGCGGGCAATCGAATTCATCAGATCGGAGACCAAGTCACCGGTAGAAGTTGTTATTGCTTGCAGTTGAAAAGAGCCGTCGTCGAACCACCCCTCCGCACCATTCCAAAATCTATCGGCCAATTCCAGCAAACCGCAGCAAGCGAAGAACTGGCCCGGATTCGTTACATCGACATTGATACGCATCGGTTCTTTGGAACTGCTCATGATTTTTCCTTCACATCGCTTTCGACCGCGCCCGAGGCATTTGCGCTGGCCTCCCAATCGGCGGCGCGGAGCAGCGATTCCAAATAGGCGAGGCCCCAACGCCCATATTTGCGTTGCAAGCGGGCAAACCTTCGCGGTACGTCTCGACTTAACTCGTCCCATCGGTTTTGAGAGCAATCGGGATCGGTTGCCTCTTCCGACGGAAAATGCGGTCGGGCGCGGCCGTGATGCGCGGCGATGAAATGTCGGATCAAGTCTTTGACCTCTTCGGATTGACGGCGGAATTCGGCAACGTTTTCGATATCCACCAAGGAACCGAATTCATGGCGGTAGTTCTTGAAGAACTTGCGGGTTCGCAAGACTTTCTCTACGTCCACACGGCCCGACTTGGCATATTTTTCGGCGGGATACCAGTTATTGCCGATGCTGCGCTGCCAGCGTTCGCGATCCTTACCGAGATCGTGGAACTGTGCGGAAAGAACGACCGCGTCGCTAAGTTCTTGCACAAGGCCCAAGGCTTCAGCAGTCTTTCCCGCACACGCTCTCACGCTATCGAGGTGCGTATTGAGCAGGCAGGCATTCCGGCTATGTTCGCTTGGCGCCTCCGGCCGTCGGACAAACCATCGCCATTTTTTCGCGGGCTGAGCGTCCTGGTCATCGTTCTCTTCAGAATCCTCAAAATCCAGAATAATCTCACGTTCGAGGATCATTCCCCGTGGATTGGCCTCGTCATTCCAGACTCGCTTTCGCAAGATGCCGTTGTCGTCCTCCCATTTGTCCGCCACGTCGTCCGCGGCGTCCGAATTTCCATCCAGCATCCCGTTTTTCAAACCGCCGACCGTCGGAGGAAGCAAGACAATTCGATTCTCGATCCGCCATTTGTTGTCGGAATCGGCCAACTGCTTTAATGTGAAAATCTCCACCTCTCCGTCGTTATCCAGCAACCACGCCGCATCAGCCGGGCATCGCTTGGCAATCACGGCAAGACGCTTGAAAACGCGATCGCTTCGATCGCGCAACAATTCATGCGGCTTGAGCGGATAGACTTCGAGGAGGTCTGCGGGCTTGAATTTGTAGAGCAAATCGTCGCCGGTGATCCGGCCAACCTCTTCGCGCCACGCAACTTGAGTCTGTGGCGGTTCCCATTCCGAAACGCCGTGCAAGTAGGGTTCGACGGGCGGTCGCCCCGGAAGCTTGTCGCGAATGGTCGTTAACGCCCAGGAATCGAAGAGAATATCTGAAACGGGCAGAATCGTGGGCGGCGGACTAAATGCGGCCAAGCGGCGGTCAAGATCAAGTTGCCCCAGAGCAAGCGGACTGCCGTTGTTGTCGAGCGTCCGCAACAAATCGAGCGTGTTCTTCAGGCGCGCATCCA
Organism: Planctomycetota bacterium; assembly: GCA_025353625.1. Taxonomy (GTDB): domain Bacteria; phylum Planctomycetota; class Planctomycetia; order Pirellulales; family Thermoguttaceae; genus JANXQG01. The sequence goes on from JANXOJ010000249.1 coordinate 4,822, forward strand.
ATGGATTCGTCATGTCGAGTTCCGCAGGATGCACAACGTGAATTTCAGTATCGTCGCAATTTCCGAAGCGATTTACCCGCCCGAATCGTTGGGCCATGCTCTCGAAGGTCGATAGGTCACAAATGAGATGGTCGGCCGAGATATTGACGCCAACCTCGCCAGCGCTCGTACAGACAAGGTAGACCGTTTCCCCGCCGGCAGTTGCCTTAGGCAGGAAGCGGCAAAATATCGGATCGTTCGGCAGCTTGTCGCGTTCCAGGCCTCGCAATGTGCCGGTCAATTGCTGGGTTTTCGCATGCTTGGCCAGTCCCGCGACGACTATTTCCACGTCCTCGACTTTATGCACGAAAACCAAAACCGCTCGTTTGGAATCTTTGTACCTAAGAGCAAGCTCGACGATCTTGTCCGCAAGTTTGTTCTTGTCGGCAAGTGCATGAAGCTTGATCGACTTCGACGCCTCGATTCGTTTCTTAACCTCCGGATGATTCGTATCAAACGCGGTCAACCCAAAGGATTTGCCTTTGCCGCGCGATGTGGCCGTGAGTTCCATTACCTTTAGAGGTCGAAAGTCGTGGCAACGAGTTTGCTCCGATTTAATCGCGGTGAGCAACTCTTGAAATGCCGGCTCCAAATGGGCTTCGTCGTGAACCATCAGGGAGTCTTGCCCGAGAAACCCCGCATGGAGCGGGCGCGTCCTGAATCCGCAACCATAACCGCTGAACAGCAATCGGCTGCCGATCATGTCGATGGTCCCGGCGATGACTGCGGGACGAGCCGGATCGGATCGCCACTCGGCATTGTCGGCAAACTGGCCGCGAAGCGTGCTGATGGCAAGGGGGACGGTGGTCGCCCGATCGGAGCAGAGCGAAACGAGACGGTTCGCCAATTGCAAGAGGACTTGCGGACGAGACTCAGCCATTAACGAATCGCGTACCTTTTCAGTTTCGTTTGTCGCCTGATCGACGACCGTTCGGCGGTTCACGATATAGACGAGGCGGCGCGGCACTTTTTTCGGGGCGTTGGCAAGTGCGATGAGCCAAATTGCGATTACCGATGTCTTCCCAAGACCCGTTGGTATGTTGCAGGAGGATAGCTCTTCAAACTGGCCCTCGACCATCAACTCGTACATGGCCTCCTGCCAGGGGAATGGCGGATTTCCCGTCAGGGCTTCAAAAGCCGCAGCGAATGGGATTGGAGTCATGCCGACTTCCTCGGTTCATTTGCGTTTGTTAAATGGGCATCCAATAACCTTCGTCAACATACACGACCGCCGCACGGCAAGCAATCACCGCCAATCGGAGAGGCCACCGGCTTATTTTCGCGATCGCCATCTCAGGATACGAGAAAGGGTTGGTCGGATCGTGTCCATCCCCTCGACATTTTATTTCCCGTCATGCGTTAGCATCAATCCGTTGCACAGTTCGGTTGCGCAGTTCCGTTGCGCAGTTCAGTTGCGCAGTTCCGTGGCGCAGCGAATAAGCAATCGGGCTGCGAATAGGTCCATTCCGGCCGGCCTTCGCGGCACCATTGCCCGACAGACGCTCTTAGCCGTCAGCGGACGCGCGACGGCGCGTCCACACTCGAACCAAGGTGGCTCAAGGGAAGCGAATCGGGTGCGGGGGAAAGCGATAGAGGATGAAGGAGATTGGCGGGAGTGTAGGCCGAATCACTGCACTAGCGAGGTAACGGCAATACGACTGTTGCGTTCTCGCTCAGCGAAACCTCGCCACTTTTACCGTTGACGCGATAGTTGATCGTCAGCTTTTTCACTTCGCCGGGTGCGGGGTCGCCTCCGAAGGCTTCGTTGTAGTTGTCCGAGGGGAGGAAGATTACGCGATAATTCTTGGCGTGGCGGCGGAGGGTCGTTGTCACGTCCTTGGTGTTCGCCCCGGCCCCAAACAGAGCCTTCACAATTTCCAACTTGACCGGGTTGTGCCCCGCCTGGGCCAAGGCTTTGCGCAGTTCGGTCGCGTCGCCGACTTTGCCGCGAGCGATGCTCAGGACCACTACATTCGCTTCATCTTTCAGTCCGGGCACCTTCATCGCCTCGGTAGCCAATGCGAGCATTTCATTGCTGGGATAGCGAAGGCAGACTTCGAGTATCAATCGCTTATCTTCGTCGTGCTGCGCGATAGCCATCGCGGTGCGACACATCTCCGCTCGCTGCGGTTCGGGAATGGTGGTAAACTGGCGTGCCATGCGAATGTATGCGCGAATGGCTCGACTTTTGTATTTTTCGACGGTGGTCGCCTTATGCAATTCGAGCAATACCGGTGCGGCATCGATGGTGTTCCATTTCCCCAAGACGCGATAGGCCGAGTCGCAGAGTTCCGCATCGCTCGACTTGGCCGCCCGTGCAACGGCTTCGAGGGCTTTGCTGCCGCCAACGGTGGCGAGAATATCTAAGATTCTGTCCTTTTCGGCGGATGTTTTGGCAGATGAAAGAGCCGCAGCGACCCGTTGTGTACAGGTCTCGCGATCGGTGGTCCGCAAGCAGACGGCCGCGACCGCCCTTTGAATCGATGCGGCCTCCGTCTCCGATTTGGCCGCGACAAGGCGGGCAATGAGTTTAGGCAGCTCGGCGGAATCGGCGGTCTCCCCCAAGGCGGTCGTTGCCGCCAGGCGAACGGCCTCATTTTTGTCGTCCGCCGCTTTCCAGAGCAACGGCAGTGCCGACGCGATATGTCGCCGACCCGTAAGTTGAAGCAGAGTGGCTCGACTGCTATCGGGTGCGGCGGCGAGACGCTTCACGACCTGCTCATCGACTCCGTTGCCTTGCAATCCGCCAACGACGTCGAGGGCTGCTTTGGAAACCTCTTCGCTACCTGAGGCGACCACATCGAGCAAGGCCGCTGCACACGAAGCATCGCCGACCCGCTTCAAAGCGCGAATGGCAAGAATTTGCACTTCTTCATCGCCGTTGCCCGCAGCTTGAAGCACGATCGGCAAGACGCGCGCTTCGCCGCGATCGGCCAATGCCATAACCAGCATTCCACGACGCTGACCGGCAGCCTTGGGCAACTCAGCAGCCACCGCGTCGGTCACCTCGCGGCCCGGCAGTTCGCGCGCCACGCGCAGACCAAGATTGTAGCTGGCCTTATCGGCAGAATGAAGCTGCTCCAAAAGTAGGGGAATGCCTTCCGATCCGCGTGCAAGGATTGCCCCGCGCGTGGCTTCGACGATGCGCGTCTTCGGCAAGTCGCTGCCGCGAACCAGGTCGTAGAGTTTGATTGCCTGGGCCGCATCGTGTTGGGCCAGGGCCGCTTCAGCACACAAAATGCAACCTTCAGCTGCGGCGGAGCGAACTTGCTTCGGACCTGCGGCAACCGCAGTTTGCAATGCTTGAATCGACGGTGCGGTACCGATGTGTCCCAAGGCCACGGCGGCGGCCGATGCAACGTCCGCATCGGGATCCTTCAGCCGTGCGATGAGGCTATCGACGGCTTTGGTATCGCGGCGAACGCCCAGCGAATTGATCACTCCCACCAGCAAGCGGCCCTGCAATTGGCCCATTGCCCCGCGCAGAGCGTCATCGGCGGCGGTGTCTGGGATAACCTCCAACGCGATCCGCGACCAAGCGGCAAGTTCAGAACTTCCCAGCAACGGTGCCAACGCGGGCACCGCCTCGGCATCGCCCACCAACGCCAGTTGCTTGCAAGCGAGGGCCTTTGCAGCCGGCGCGGCGTTGGACCGGAGCAGTTCAATCAGCTTGTGCTGATCGGCGGTCGAGGTCTTTAGCGTAACGCCGGGCTGCGGAGCGCGCTTCGCGGCCGATGCGCTCGTCGTCATCGCGGCGACAAGAGCAAGACAAGCTAAGAGATGAAATTTCTTCACGGTGGTCTCCAATTTGTTTTTTGTTCTAAAGGCCCAGCAGGGTGGCGTCGAGGGGCATTTCACACGCCGCAGTCGGCAAAGAGCCAACCAATCTACCGGTGGGGCATCGCTGCGCTCGACGCCGCAGTGCAAGTACGGATTAAAAACGCCACGGGTCGCGAAGCGCCTCACCGCGAAGACGGTTTGCTTCGTCGTCGCCGATGAATTCATTCTTGACCGGATCGTAGGACAGTTTGCGATTGAGAAAAATTGCGATGTTTACGGCGTGACAAACGATATGCGACTGGCAGGCTACTTGGGCATTCACGCGCGTCAATCCCCGGCTCTTGACGCAGTCGAGGAAGTTGCGGACGTGGAATGTGGCCGGATAGTTGGCGATTTCCGTAATCTTCTTGCCCGCCAACAGTTCCGGGGAACTCAATTCAAGCTTGCCGCTATCGCCGGTCTCAACCCAGCCGGTGGTGCCTTCGTACCGCACGGGACACGAACCGAGCGGCAACCAACCATCGTTGCGAACGACCAGTTTGAGGCCGTTTGCATAGCGCGCGGTCGCTTGGCCGTTTTCAATGGGGAAGTATTCGACGGGGGCCGTATCGTCCATCTTCGCCGCCCATTGGCAGAGATCGATGCAGTGCGAACCCCATTCCAGGCAGCCGCCCCCCATCATGCCGCCCCCCTTTTCAAACTCGGCGGAAAGCAGGTGCGAATTGTAGGGTCGCCAGGCGGCGGTACCCAGGAACATGTCCCAATCGACCTGCTCCTTGGGTGGCTCGGGCTCGGCCTGCGGCCAACTGCTCGTCTTGGTCGTCAAACCATCGGGATGCGCATAGACGGTTTCCAACTTGCCGAGTTTACCTTGCTGGGCCAGCTCAGCGGCGAAGGTAAACTGCGGCAGACTCCGTCGCTGCATGCCGCCTTGGAAGACGCGGGCCGTCCGCCGCATCGTATCGGCCAGGGCGATGCTCTCCGTAATGTTCTTCGAGCAAGGCTTCTCGCAATACATGTCCTTGCCGGCCTTGGCGGCAGTGATCGCCAACATCGTATGCCAGTTCGAGCCGGTGGTGATCAGCACGGCGTCGATGTCGGCTCGAGCGAGCAGATCGCGGAAATCGCGATAGGCTTCGCAAGCACCGTACTTTTCGGCAAGCCGGTTCTTGACGCCGCGACGGCGTTCCTCGCGAACGTCGCAGTTCGCCACGAAGCGGACGTCATTTTGCTCCATGAAGCAGCCCAACACATACGTTCCGCGACCGCCGATGCCAATGGCACCCATGACGATCTGTTCGCTCGGCGGAACGGCTCCGTTCTTGCCCAGCACTCGACCGGGCACGAAGTAGGGTACGGCAAGTGCTGCGCCGGCACTCATCGCCGATTTCAGAAAGTGCCGTCGATCGGCACGCTTCAATTCGCTCATGGCGTAAATCTCCAACGTGGATGGGCATGGCACCGCAGTCACAATAGCATGGCGGCACTAGCAAGGAGGGAATCAGGGTAGGCAGTCGGGGAACCCAGTTCGATCACCGACCGGACAACATCATAGCAGAAGCAGGCGGGCGTTGGCAATAATCGATTGATTTATTCCTGCGGAGTAATCGTCTCCCGACCGACAATCTCCAATGCCGCTTTGAGTTCGTCGAATCCACCGGTCAAGGCGACGAGGTCGCAAACTCGGGCAACCGTACCGAGGGCCGGTTCAACACCCCCACGATCTCGGACAAAATCCTGGAGATTTCGCACGGCTATGATCGCCTCGACAAGCTTGGCAGTGCTGTCCGAGTGCTTGGGGGCTTCCGGTTTGGCCGCTACAACTGCCTTTTTCTTCGCCATCATGGTTGGTCCTGAGTTTAATTTGGTGAAATTGGGGGTTTCGTTCCACGATACCATGACGAAATGGCCATCGCAAGCATTTTCTTGTCGTTGCGATTCCCCCAGGCGTTGGCAACGCCTAGAATAGCCGTATCAGGAAAGTTGACGCCCTCTTGGGGCATTTTTACATATTAGGGAACGTAACATGAGTGCTGGCGCAGCCGCGGCGGCAGCAGCAGAGGCTGCCAGACGGAATGAGGAAGAAGAAATGACCAAGTACTCGGATGGCGACTTGCAAGGAGAGTGGGAGTTTAAGATACTTCGCTCGAATTTTACCGGCTTTCGCAAACCGGACATGCTGCGACAAGCTTGTGCGGAAGAGGCAATCGCCG
>JANXOJ010000255.1 GCA_025353625.1 Planctomycetota bacterium
GGCTTGTGGTGCGGTGTAGTAGCCGCCGGGCACGGCAACCGGATATCCGACCGGGTAGGCCGACGGATAGCCGACTTGATAGGCAGGCTGTTGGACCAGCACCGGCGAATAAGCCGCATAGCCATAACCGTAGCCGCCCCCTGGTACTATTGCCACCTGCGCATAGTTCGCCCGATATTGCGCATGGCCATAGTAGGGGCCATACGTCGGCTGATAGGTGGAACAGCCCCCGTGCCAATTGTCGTGGGCCAAGGACGGTGTCGCCATCGCCAACAGAAAACCAAACGCCAGAACGATCGAAGCAACTTTCTTCATGACCAACTCCTCATTGTAAAAACCAGATTCCCCGCTAAAGGATGCACAAGCCGTGCCAATAAGCGGCATTCAAGGTAGAAGCCCCATTTGCCGGCACGGCCCTGAAAGGAATCAACGCACAACGCGTGCCAAAGCAAGAGAGCTGAGATGTAACGTGTTGTTCACGAATAGGTTGCGAATTGATCGCCAGTTGGCCGGCACTCCACGGGCGGCACGAATGTCGTCATTGTGATGTCGCGGTGCCGTCAGAATGATGCCGCGTTGCCTAGCAAACGGACATTATTTCTTCCCCAACCAGGGCAGAAAAGCCTGCGTCATTTTCACAAGCGTGCCTTGGCGGGGCGCACCGTCCTGGTCTTCCGGGATGGCCATTAGGTACGAGCGGAAACTCATCAGAACCTGCTGGGCTCGGTCCCCGACGTCGCTGCGGCGGCGGTCGCGGCTCTTGCGCGGGCTGATCCCAACGAAAATCCGCGTTCGCACGGCACCGCTATCGGTCGAATTGCCGCCGTCCGTGGTCCGTTGCAAGCGTTGCTCTTCAAACCGCAAATCGAGTTGGAAGGCGACCGGCCGATCGGTTGTGCGGCGGAAACGGCTCTCGCACTTGTCGGATATCTCCAACTGGACCTTATTGCCGTCGATCTTCAGAATCGATGCCGCGTGGTCCGCTACAAAGCCGCGAAGTTTTTCGATGGCCATCTTGGTCGGCACGGGCGTGACCAAAATTTGTTCCACCAATACATCTTGCTCAGCCTTTTGAGCGGTGCGGAAAAAACCGCCCGAGGCTTCCTGCGGTTTGGCATTCAATCCGCTGCCAAGTTGCACGACCTGATTGCGGCCGTTGTCCTTCGCGGTCAGTAAAGCTCGATCCGCGCGGCGGAGCATGGTCTCGGGCGTGTCGCCCGGTTGAATTTCGGTAACTCCGAAGCTGACGGTGATCGACTTGCCGTTCATTTTCGGCTGGCTCAATTGCGAGAGTGCGACGCGAATTTGCTCGGCCCGGCGTGCGGCGGAAGCATTATCGCAATCGGTCAAGAGGACGACAAATTCCTCGCCGCCATAGCGCGCCACCAAATCGCCCGCATGGCATGCGCCCTTGAGCAAGGCCGCAAGACTCTTGATGGCCTCGTCGCCGGCCTGGTGCCCGTAGGTATCGTTCACGGACTTGAAGCGGTCGAGATCGCACATCAGCAAGCTACAGGGAACCTGCTGTTGCTGATGGGCGGTGACGAAGACGTCGTGGACGCGATCGAACTCGGCGCGATTTGCAACCTTGGTCAAAGGATCGCGCGTTGCCTTTTCGGCCAAGGTTTGGCAGCGCTGTTCAAGCGTAATCTCCGATGAGGCGTCGTGGAGCAGCAGGATCGCGCCTTGCGTAGTACCGCCGCTGCCGATCACCGGAATCACATGGCTGTCGACGGATGCACTGCGACCGTTTCGGCCCCATACGGTCAATCGCCGCAAGGATTGCACTCCCGATCCAATGGCCGCCAGCACGGGACATTCGCTTTCGCCGATCGGATGGTTCTTTTCATCCGATAGCTTGAGAATTTCAGGATGCCAATGCTGCCCGCAAATACTGGCACCCACGATGCCCGTCAGCCGTTCGGCGCCGTGATTCCATTGAATGATTCGACCTTGTGCGTCGACGAAAATTACCGCGTCGTACATATTATCGAGCAGCTTGGCCTCGAAGAGGGAAAGCGGGCTGGTCGTTGCGGTGCCCGGCATGGCATCGGTATTGAAATCCCAATAGCCGTCGCTGGTACGAGCATCGAGCGAAAGCAACCAGCGCGTGGCCACTTGCTTGCGGAACTGCCCCCGGTCGCGCTCAATCATTTCGACGAATTGCTGAACCAATTGGGGATCGAATTGCGTGCCCGCACAATGAAACAGTTCGGCCATCGCGCGTTCTTGCGAAAGGGCCGGGCGGAAGACGCGATCGTTCGTCATGGCATCGTAGGCTTCCACGATGGCGATCATCCGAGCTGCCTTGGGGATGTCGTCGCCCTTCAAGGGAGTCCCCAAGCGGCTGCCGTCGTACCACGCGCCCACATGTTCGACGATCGAAAGGATCTCGGCGGACGTACAACTTCGCCGCAAGATTTCCATGCTCATAACGCGCGAGCGGGCCACAATCGCCGCTTCATCGCTATCGAGCCGCGTCGGTTTGAGCAACACTTGATCGGGCGTGCCGACGACGCCAATATCGTGCAATAGCGCGGCGATTTCAAGTTGCTCGCGATTCCGTTCGTCGAGCTTTTGCAGAGCCGCCCAAGCGGAACAGGTCAAGGCAACGCGCATCGAGTGGCCGGCCGTAGCCGCATGCTTGCACTGCAATGCAGCAAAGAGACTACCGGCAATGCCCAGCCGCCTCTTGGCAAGCTGGTCATCGGTCGCTTCTTCAGGCGTTGTGGGAAGCAATTGCTCGCCAAAACCGGTAACATCCAGTTCCTTGAGCAACGCTCCCAGCTCGCTCATCCAGCGATCCGGCGATGCAACGACCACCTCCGGCGCGGAAGTCGGGTTGGGGATGCCGGAATTCGGTAGTCTCGTCATTTACAGGCTTTCTCGGGGCCATCCAAGGCACCCGTTCAAAGGGAAACCGGCCTTTTCGTCGACGCTATCCAATGCCCAAAAAAGGTCTTGCTAGTTGAAACCTACGTCACAAAAGGCTTTAGGTCAAAACCCTCTTGTCGCTCCGTCTAAGATGCGGTAGGGTTAAGAAAAGTATCCGCCCCAATTCCTACAATCCCTCCCATGAAACTCTTAAGCTACCTCACCGATCGCGGCCCGCGAATTGCCGCGATGCGCGACAAAGATGTTATCGATCTTCACGACGCCGATCCCTCGTTGCCCCATTGTCCCAAGGCGTTCCTTGCCGCCGGGGCGGAAGCGATTGCTCAGGCGGAAAAAGCGATAGAATCGGCACGTTCGATAACTTCACCGATTACCCTCTTGCCGCCGGTGCCCAGCCCGGAGAAGATGCTCTGCATCGGCCTGAACTATGCCGATCATGCCCGCGAAACCAACGCTACGCCGCCGCCCTGCCCCGTGCTATTCAACAAGCTGCCCTCGGCTCTGCTACCGCACGAAGGAACCGTGCTGCTACCCAAAGTCAGCCGACAGGTCGATTATGAAGCTGAATTGGTGCTGGTCATCGGCCGTGGTGGGCGATATATTGCTGAAAGCGATGCCCTCGGCCATGTCGCCGCCTATTGCTGCGGCAACGACGTTTCCGCTCGCGATTGGCAGCGGAACAAGCCGGGCGGGCAGTGGATGGCAGGCAAAAGTTTTGACACGTTCGCGCCTCTAGGCCCGTGGATGATCACGGCCGACGAAATCCCCGACCCCGGTAAGCTGCACATTCAACTTCGGCTCAACGGCCAGGTGATGCAAGATTCTAATACGGCCGAGTTGATTTTCCCCGTCGCGCATCTCGTCAGCTATATCTCGCAGGTTTGCACGTTGAAGCCGGGCGATTTAATTTTCACCGGCACGCCGGGCGGCGTCGGCATGGGCCGCAATCCAGAAGTCTATCTCAAGCCGGGCGACGTGACCGAGATCGAGATTGAGCAGATCGGCATTTTACGAAACCGCTTCGCCGCAGAGGCGTAAGCCAACGTACTCACCCTGCCGCAGGTGCCACTCGCACCGCGTCCGCTGAAATCTGCCCGTCGGGGCGGCTGTTCCAGGTGATGATGCGCAGGACCGTGCCGGCCGTCACTTTGAAAGTGCCCAGTTTTGCCCAGCCGACGCCCTGGTCGGTGAAGTCGCCGGGCGTCGACCGTTGATTCACGACGCCGTAGCCCAATAAGGTATAGTTGGCATCGTAAACGGCATAAATCGCGCTTTGCGAAAGAGTGTTGCCGGGCGTCCAGGTGACCGCCACATCGTAAGAGCCTGTTGGAACGGTCGTCGTCCATATCGCCGAACTCGTGCCGTTGCCAATGGCCGTATTGCTGACGAGAGATCCGCCGTACAGCCCTTGGGCCACTGCCGCCCAGCCGCCGCCGGTCGCAAAGCTTGAACTTCCTCGATCGCCGTCGTTTACGGTAATTGCCGTGACGGGCACGATCCGCACGGCGTCCGCGCTAATTTGTCCGTCGGGGCGGCTATTCCAGGTGATGATCCGCAACAAGTTCCCCGCAGTGACACTAAAAGTCCCCAGCCGCGCCCAGCTAACGCCCTGATCGGTGAATTGGCTCGGTGCCGTTTGTTGGTTTACGACGCCATAGCCCAACTGCGTATAGTTGGCGTCGTAGACGGCGTAGATCGCACTTTGCGAAAAGTTGGTGCCGGGCGTCCAAGTGACCGCCACATCGTAGAGTCCGGTCTGGACTACGGTGGTCCAAGCAGCCGAGCTGGTTCCGCTTCCCAAGGTGCTGTTGCTGACGAGCGACCCGCCATCGAACCCCACGGCAGCAACGGTCCAGCCGCCTGCGTTTGAGAAGGCGGAACTGCCCTGATCCCCATTGTTGACGATCGTTGCCGCGACCGGAGCAATCCGCAGGGCGTCGGCGTTGATCTGCCCGTCGGGCCGGCTGTTCCATGTAATCACATGCAGCACATTGCCGGTCGTTACCTTAAAGGTTCCAAGCCGTGCCCAGCCGGCATTCTGGTCGGTAAACTGGTTCGGCGTCGTCTGTTGATTGACGACTCCATAGCCTAACTGCGTGTAGTTGGCGTCATAAACCGCATAGATCGCGGTTTGCGAAAGGTTAT
>JANXOJ010000270.1 GCA_025353625.1 Planctomycetota bacterium
GGCGTGCTTCCCGCGCCGCTGTAGTTGAAGCCTTTGCCCTGAACCGCGACCCAGGCCGTGCCGGCTGGCACGGCACGAAACGTAAGCCCTTTCTGCTTAACAAAAACGGCCGTCCTCTCATACGGTTTGCCGCCGGCCAACGGATAGACCAGGACAACATCGCCGGCCTGGGCCTTGTCGTTGGCATCTTCAATGCGAGCGAACGGTTTGCCGGAACCGACCTCAAGGGTGGCGGCAGTTGATGGGCGCAACGCGACGCTCAGCACGGCTAAGCAGCCGGAGGCACATACCGTCGCCACCGTGGAATTCATCCGTTAGCTTCCAAATCGTTACGCGCTGGCTGGAACTTCAAACCCCTTGCGGTATTCGCGCGTCAGCAACTTATTGGCGGCTTCCGAGTTCGTGCTTTCGGTCGCTTGGTCGATCACCAGCGGTAGGCCGACGTGTAATTCCGTCTTGTCGAGGACGATGCCGTTGGCCTTGAGGTGTGTGAGGCAGCCTTGGACCGATGCCAGTTCTTCTTTCTCCAGCGGCAATTCCGAAAGCGGCGTCGTTGCCGGCTTCATGGTTCCCGACCGGTACGACATATTGCCCAGGTGGCAAAGTGCGCTGGAGTAATGACCGTCTTCAACGTCGGCGTGCAGGTCGGCCGGCTTGCGGGAGCGAACCGCTTCGAGGAAGTTCTGGAAGTGATGGACGTAACTGCCGCCGTTGAAGTGAACGATTTGCTTGCCGTTCGTGTCGAAGGCCGTGCCACTTTGGTAGTTCGTGCTGACGACATATCCTTCGCTGCCGCGCCAGATGTTGCCGACGTGGGCCGTGAGGCCCTCGGGGAGCTTGTCCGAACAAAAGGGCGTCGTTTTCAGCCCGCGAACCTCGAAGATGAGCTTGGCATCGTCCCATTCAAAGATGCAGACCTGCGTATTGGCCGTTTCGCCGTCGTCGATGTAGCCGACGCGCCCGCCGACGCTGAAGGCTCGCTTGGGCAACTCCTTTTTGCCAAGTCCCCAGCGGGCTTTGTCCATTTCGTGGATGCCCTGGTTACCCAGGTCGCCGTTGCCGAAGGCCCAGAACCAGTGCCAATCGTAATGAAACTTTTGACGAGTCAGGGCGATCTTCTGTGCGGGGCCGAACCATAGATCGACGTCGACGCCCGACGGTGGCGTGCATGCGCCGGTAGACTTGCCGATGCTGCCGCGCGGCTTGTAGCAAAATCCCTTCGCCAGATCGACCTTGCCGATCTTGCCCGAGTGGATGTAGTCGAGCGTCTGCCGCATGCCGGTCATGGAACGGCTTTGCGACCCCATCTGGCAGATGCGGCCCAGCTTGCGGGCCGTATCGACGAGCCGCCGGCCCTCGCTGATGTTGTGACAGACCGGCTTCTCGACGTAAACATCCTTGCCGGCCTGCATGGCCCAAATTCCCACCAGGGCGTGCCAGTGGTTGGGCGTGGCGGTCGTCACAACGTCGATGTCCTTGCGCTCGAGCAGCTTGCGAATGTCCTGCACGTAGTCGGGCACGCGCACCTTCTTCTTCTCGAACTGCTTCTTCTGCTTGCCGAAGGCGGCCGGATCGACATCGCAAATTGCTACAAGTTCGACTTCGGGAATCTGCAACAGATTTGAGATGTGGGCGCCGCCTTGGCCGTTGACGCCAATGCAGGCGACGCGAATACGATCGTTGGCCGAGACGCGCTTGGCAGGTTCCTTCGCTGCCGCATGGGCATTGGTGGGGGCAAAATTAGCGGCAGCGGCCGTAGCGGCAGCCAGCATGGAGTTTTCGAGAAATTGACGACGGGAGAGGTATGACATGATGGTGCGAGGGTTCAAGGAAAAGGGGTGAAGATGATTTAGCTGCAAGTTGACAGGTCTCACGTTGATCTGCCGGATTGATACAAACCCGAAAAGCAAACGGAAGTTCCGAGTTCCATTGTAGTTCAGTACAAGTGCGGCGCGAATCAGGGGACGTATCCAAAGGAACGAGACGCACGGATATTTATAATGATTGTCCCGCAGCCGCCTGCGACACGGGAACTGGATACAGCCAACTTGGGCGACTGCCCGGACGGAAAAAGGCTTTTAAAAGGGCCATTTCGCGAAATTCATCGCACGTGAACCGCAAACCTTCCACAAACCTTCCACAAATCTTCCACAGACCTTCCACAAATGAACTCGCAGTGAGTCGGTCGAACCGACGTATAATCGGTGTTCCGGTTGACCGGCATTCTCGGCTCTCATCGGGACTGGCAACATTCAATCAAATTCTGCGAAACCAGAGAGTCGTCGGCCAACTTTTCGGATGAACAACCATGAATGTGAACATCTTGCCTTGCAGAATAACGCTTTCGCGAGCGCGCATCTGCTCCTTCTACGCCATCGCGGCATCCGGGCTTCTTCTCTGGGGACTATGTGCCGCGACCAGCCATGCCGACATTCTTTTTGCATCAAACAACGGCAACAACACGATTGAGAAGTTCACCGGTGGCGGCGGCTCGGTCTTTGCAACTACCGGCTTGAACGGTCCATTTGGCATGGCCTACGATATCGACGGCAATCTCTACGTGGCAAACAACAGCAACAATACGATTGAGAGGTTCACCCCCGGTGGTGTTGGCTCAGTCTTTGCGAGCACTGGCGCAAACGAGCCATACGGCTTAGCCTTTGACGGCGCAGGCAATCTCTACGCCTCGAATGATGGTAACGACACGATTGAGAAGTTCACCCCCGGTGGCATCGGTTCGGTATTTGCCAGTACCGGTTTGAGTAGTCCAGCCGGTCTGGCTTTTGACGGCGCGGGCAATCTCTACGCGGCAAACCCGGGCAACAGCACAATTTCGAAGTTCACTAGCGGCGGTGTCGGCTCGGTTTTTGCAAGCACCGGCTTGAGCACGCCAGTCGGCTTGGCATTCGACGGCACGGGCAATCTTTACGCGGCAAACTTTAGCAACAGCACGATTGAGAAGTTCACCAGCGGCGGCGGCGGCTCGGTCTTTGCAATTACCAACTTGAACAATCCATACGGCTTGGCCTTCGACAGCGCTGGCAATCTCTACGCCGCAAATGAGAATAACAATACAATTGGGAAGTTCACCAGCGGCGGCGTCGGCTCGGACTTTGCAAGCACTGGCTTGAATCAGCCAGTCTTTCTCGCTTTTACCGATGATGCCGGTGTTCCGTTGCGCTTTCCGAACCAAGTCCCTGAACCGTCCACACTTGTGCTCCTGAGCTCGACGCTGTTGGGACTCGGGGTGGCCCATCTGCGGAGCCGTGGGCCGAAGTCTTGACGGCGGTTCTGCGTACGACTTGAAGCGGAGCGATGCTGCCACCCATTCGGGCTCGAAACTTCTCGCGGGTCTTTGCAACCCTGGATGAACTCTTCGATCCGGAGCTAATGCCGTGGCGAATTGCTCGGAACGCGGATTTTTCCAAACCTGAGGTCAATCGACTTTGCCTGGCGGGTACGGTAAGATAAAAATAGTCACACAATCACCCCTTCAAAAAGGAAAATCCGGGCATGAAACCCCTTTCGGCAATCTTTGGAATGCTCCTGATTCTCTGCCATGCGATCCTGTGCCTGGCCGATTCGACGCGGACGACGCTCGACGTTTGGCCGGGGAAAGCCCCTGGTGAAACCGGGACGATGGGAGAGGAACAGGCCAAGACCGCAAAACAGCCGGACGGCAGTACGGCGATCACCAGCTTGACCAATGTATCGAAGCCGACGCTCTTGGTTTGCCGTCCCGACGCGGCGAAAATCACCCGCGCGGCGGTGCTGGTCTTTCCCGGTGGCGGATACAACAATCTCGCCTGGGACCACGAAGGCGAGCAGGTTGCTCGATGGCTCAATTCCATGGGAGTGACGGCCGCCGTGCTGAAGTATCGCGTGCCGCGTCGCGAAGGCTCGCCCAAGGACCAGCCGCCAATCCAAGCTTTGATGGATGCCCAGCGGTCGATCAGCTTTGTGCGAAGCAAAGCGACCGAGTGGGGACTCGACGCCAAGCGAATTGGCGTACTCGGTTTCTCCGCAGGCGGGCACTTGGCGGCGTGGTCGGCAACCAACTTCGACAAGCGAGCTTACGACAAAATCGACGCCACCGACGAAGCAAGCTGCAGGCCCGATTTCGCCGTGATGGTCTACCCTGGCGGCGTAATCAAACGAGGAGCGCACGAGCTATCGCCGGAAATCCACGTCACGTCGCAGACACCGCCTTGCTTCTTCGCGCACGCCAACGACGACAAGGTCAGCCCGGAGAATAGCGTGGCGATGTATCTGGCATTGCGAAGTGCGAAGGTTCCGGCCGAACTGCACATCTACGCCGCCGGCGGACACGGCTTCGGCTTGCGTCCCACCGGCATGCCGTCCGCGACGTGGCCCGACAGATGCGAGGCGTGGTTCCACACGATGGGCGTTATCGATTCCAAAAAATAAATGCCTGGAGAGTATCCTTTGAAC
This sequence comes from Planctomycetota bacterium, assembly GCA_025353625.1. Taxonomy (GTDB): domain Bacteria; phylum Planctomycetota; class Planctomycetia; order Pirellulales; family Thermoguttaceae; genus JANXQG01. Next base: position 4,453 of record JANXOJ010000270.1, read on the forward strand.
CTGCCACACAAGTCGATGCCATACTTCATGCGGATTGCAAGACTTTATCCGGGCTGTATCGCGCGCGCCCTACAGTTCCATTCAAACCGATCGCATACATCCAAATTCGCGATCGCGGCAATGTTTTGCTTCGTGGCTGCGCGGATCCATGCAGCCGACAACGTTGACTTCAATCGCGAAGTCCGGCCCATCCTTTCGGAAAATTGCTTTCGCTGCCACGGTCTGGATGAAAAGCAGCGTCAGGCCGGCTTGCGTCTCGATCTGCGCGATATGGCCGTGCGGAAACTCGACAGCGGCCAGCGGGCCATCGTGCCGGGCGATCCGGCGGTGAGCGCGATGATCTCGCGCGTGCTCGCCAAAGACGAAAGCGAACGAATGCCGCCCAAAGAAATGCACAAGGCCCTCACGTCGGAGCAGGTCGACGTACTCAAGCGATGGATCGCCTCCGGTGCCAACTACACGGGGCACTGGGCATTCATTAAGCCGACGCGGCCGCCCCTTCCCACCGTTGCGAATAAGACGTGGGGGCGGAACGAGATCGATGCCTTTATTCTTGCCCGTCTGGAGAAAGAAAAGATCGAGCCATCGCCCGAGGCCAGCCGCGAGACGCTGATTCGCCGCGCATCGCTCGATCTGACCGGCATTCCGCCCACGCCGAAGGAGGTCGATGCGTTTCTCGCCGATCGTTCGCCCGATGCTTATGACAATCTCGTCGATCGGTTGCTAGCTTCGCCGCGCTACGGCGAGCGGATGGCCATTCAGTGGCTCGACTACGCCCGCTATGCCGATAGCAACGGCTTTCAGGAAGATGGATCGCGAACGATGTGGCGATGGCGCGACTGGCTCATCGATGCCCTCAATCGCAATATGACGTTCGACCAGTTCACGATCCATCAATTGGCCGGCGACATGCTTCCTAATGCCACGCTCGACGACCGCATTGCCACCGGCTTTAATCGAAACCACCGCACGAACAACGAAGGCGGGTCGATCGACGAAGAGTGGCGCGTCGAAACGGTCATCGATCGCGTCGAGACGACGTCGCAAGTTTGGATGGGACTGACGATGGGTTGCTGCCGCTGCCACGATCACAAGTACGATCCCATCACCCAGAAAGAGTTCTATCGCTTCTTCGCGATCTTCAACAACGTGCCCGAGACGGGCAAGGGTGGCGGCGGCGGGGCGAATACGCCGCCGATGATCCGCACGCCGACGCCGGAGCAAGAGGCGAAACTTCAGGAACTCAATCGGGCGGTTGCCGCCGCCGAGGCCGAGGTTCGCCGCGTCGAACAGAGCGATTTAGAAGATGCTCAAGGCACATGGGAGGAGAACGTACTTCTGGATGGCAAGACTATCCCTGCTCGCGACCTTGCGGAGCACAAGCCGGAGAACCCCGGTGCAAAGAAAAAGAAGCCCGTGAAGAAGCCGGTGAAGAAGCCGGCCGCGCAAGTGGTTAAGCCGCAAGCTGCAAATGGGCCGGAATCGGTGCCGCCGCCGATCGTGGCGATATTGAAGATTGAAGCCGAAAAGCGAACTCCGCAGCAGCATAAACAATTGCTCGACTATTGCCGTCCGCGGCTCGGCGGCACTATTTAAGTTGCCGATCGAAAGCTGATCCTGGCGCGACGGGCTCGCGATGCCGTGGAAGCAACCGTGCCGCAGACGATGGTCATGGAAGAAATGCCCAAACCGCGCGATGCGTTTTTACTCATCCGGGGCCAGTACGACAATCGCGGCGAAAAAGTCACCGCCGGGCTTCCCGCAGTATTGCCGCCAATGCCGGCCGGCGAACCGATGAATCGCCTTGGCCTTGCTCGTTGGCTCGTCTCGCCGGAGAATCCGCTCACCGCGCGCGTGTGGGTCAATCGGGCTTGGGAGCAGTGCTTCGGCATGGGCATCGTCAAGACCAGCGAGAACATGGGCTCGCAGGCCGAGTATCCCAGTCATCCGGAATTGCTCGACTGGCTCGCCACCGAATTCATCCGCCGCAAATGGGACGTAAAGTCGATGATGAAGCTCATCGTCACTAGCGCCACCTATCGTCAAGCCGCGAAGATCAATCCTCGCGCGGCCCAAATCGATCCGGAAAATCGCCTCCTCGCACGTGGTCCAAGGTTCCGTTTGTGCGGCGAGTTTGTACGCGACCAAGCCTTGGCCGTCAGCGGCCTGCTTGTGGAAAAGATCGGCGGTCCTTCGGTGCGTCCTTACATGCCGCAAGGGATATGGGACGAAACGAGCGTCTACGGCGATCTGCGAAACTATAGCGCGACGCCGGGGGATGCGCTTTATCGCCGCACGATGTATACGATCTGGAAGCGAACCGCCGCACCGCCGACGAATTTGCTCTTCGATTCGCCGACGCGCGAAATCTGCACGGTCAAGCGATCGCGAACGAACACGCCGCTTCAAGCTCTGGCCGTTTTGAACGAGGTAACGTACGTTGAAGCGGCTCGTAAATTGGCGGAACGGATGCTCATCGAAGGCGGGACAACTTCTCAATCGCGGATCGCATACGGCTTCCGCCTCGTTGCAGCAAGATCGCCCCGACCTGAAGAAGTCAACGTTCTGGCCGATGGCCTGGCAAGCGACCTGACTCGCTTCCAACACAACCCAGACGCAGCCAAGCAGCTTATTGCCAGCGGCCAATCGAAAGTAGCCGCAAACTTGAAGTCGGAGGAATTGGCCGCCTATACGCTGACTGCCAACGTGCTTTTGAATCTCGATGAAGTGTTGACGCGGGAGTAACGACCATGAACGACCAACAACTTTTCGCCTTACAAGATGCCGCAAATCGCCGCACGTTCCTCCAACAGGCGGCCAGCGGTATCGGCTTGGCCGCGCTGGGGGCGTTGCTCGGCAAGCCGGCAACGGCAACGGCCGCGCCGTCAACCAATATCGAAGCAGCGGCTTCGAGGCACGGTCTGCCGGGATTTCCCAATTTCAAGCCCAAAGCCAAGCGAGTGATCTATCTCTTCCAGTCGGGCGCGCCGTCGCAGATGGACCTCTTCGACCCTAAGCCGTTGCTCGAAAAGCGGCATGGAGAAGACCTGCCTGCTTCCATCCGCATGGGCCAGAGGCTAACGACGATGACCTCCGGGCAGGCCAAGTTTCCCGTCGCTCCGTCGATCTTTAAGTTCAAACAGTACGGCAAGAGTGGGGCTTGGCTGAGCGAGTTGATG
>JANXOJ010000315.1 GCA_025353625.1 Planctomycetota bacterium
CTTGCCTAACCCCCGGCTGGAGAACTGCAAAGTTGCCGGCTGCCTGTTGGAGTTCCGCCTTTAGGCGGCGAAATTGTGCTACCATCCGGCTAAAGCCGGGACTCCAACGGACTATGCAGTTCTCCTGTGCAAAAATCCGCACCCCTTGCACTAGCGAAACTTTATGCGCTAATAGGGGCATGTTTGTCTAACTAAACCTTATTCGACACCCAAAACCGCTGCTCCTTGCCGGTTTTTGCCCGAATGGAGCGATTGCACCCGATTGGAACGCTACGGCGAATAACGCTCCCGCGGCCGATACCTTTGAGTTTAAACGGAAGCCCTAGACGATAGTTTAGCCCCCGTGGGTCGCAAATCGCGTTAGCTTGAAACGTACAGCGGCCTTGTCCGTTTGCCGATTGGAACCCAACTGAATGAAATACCCATTTATCGAGACGCTCATCGCCGTTCTCATTCTTGCCGGTCGGTGCCAAGGGCAACCAACATCGCCGGCTAGCGACGACCCCGCAGCGATCACGGCCATTCAATTGCTTTACGGCGTCGTCACGACCGACCCCGCCACCGGCCAAATCATTGCGGTGGCGTTATCGAAAGCATCGAAGCCCTCGAATGCCGCTTTGGCCAACCTTAAAGGACTGCCGCACCTGCAATCGCTGGAGCTTTCTAATATTCCGCGCGGGTTCCTCGGTTGGAAATACTTGGCTTCGCTCCCAAAACTTCGCAAACTCGACCTCCTCGACACGGAACTCGGCGATGCCGACCTGGAACAGCTGAAATCGCTCCCTGGACTTCAATCTTTGAGCATACAATCCTTTAACGTTCAAGGGCCGGGCCTAAAATACTTGAAACTATTACCGTACCTTCGGAGGCTCCGACTCGTCGGATGTCCTATCTGGCGCGATGGCCTTGCGATCCTAGGAGAACTTGTGCAACTTGAGGAATTAGGGCTCAACGGATGCCGTATTGACGACGATGCCCTTAAAAATCTCAAGACGCTTACAAATCTTCGCAGACTTGACTTGGCCGGCAACGACATTTGTGGAAGGGGGCTAGGGGATCTCGGCACGCTAACGCAACTTGAATGGCTCGATTTGGCTGCCACGAAGATTGATGATGCGGGTATTGCACGTTTGCCCGCGTTGCCCAAGCTTGAATCCCTGGACATTACTGAAACGAAGATAACGGGCCCAGGCTTGCGAAGGCTGCGCGGGCTACCGCAAAAAGAGTTGTCGCTTTATTCGCTACCGATCGAAGGCCCCGGCCTGGAACATTTGGCCACCATGCCAAAACTCGAGATTCTGGACCTTACCGAAACGAAACTGACCGACAGCGGGATGTCCCATCTGGCAGACGTGACGCAACTTCGGGAAATGAAATTGTGCTTTACGTCCATCACCGGTTCTGGTCTTTCTCAACTCAAGCGGCTCACCAAGTTGAACACGTTGGATCTTTCCAACACTCAGGTCGACGATGCAGGCCTGGAAGCAATAACGGTTTTGCAGCAACTCACGTCGCTCGATCTGACTAACCTTTCGTCCGACAATAAAATAGGAAGTGCTGGTCTGAGGCAAGTGGCTCAACTTTCCCGCCTCAAAACGTTAACGATACCCAATGTCCCCGTCAACGATGCAGATTTAGAACAACTCGCGAAACTCTCGCAACTAGAGAACCTCACTGTCGGTACCACGAAGATATCCAACGCAGGCATGAAACATTTAGGTGCGTTGCGCCAACTCAAATACTTATCGCTCGATTGCTCGGGCGTGACCGATGACGGACTAAGATTCCTTGCGGCATTGACGCAACTCCAGCGACTTGACGTTTACAACTGCCCACTTATCCGTGGCGATGGGATAGCGCATCTCGCGACACTTCCTCACCTTACGGCACTCAACATCAACTCTGCCTCGCTTGCGGAAAGTGGAGCCGCCAGCTTGGCGAAGCTAGCCAATCTGGAAAAGTTGACCATCTCCGACAACCGGATTGGTTTCGATATCAAGCACATCGCAAAGCTGGCGAAACTTCGGAGCCTATGTTTGTCTGGGTCTGCCGCCATCACCGACGCCGGAATGAAAAGCCTTCTCGGAATGTCTCGATTGGAAAGCTTGGATTTGTCGTATTCTGCATTTTCCGATGCCGGATTAAATCGACTTACCGGGTTGCGCTCACTCAAGAACTTGGATATTGCCAATACCAAGGTGACGAATGAAGGGTTCAGTGCGTTCCATAGCGCGCGGCCCGACGTTGTCGTCAATAGGCTCCCCCACTACTTCTTGTAACTTCTAGGTTTAATTGCGGAAGTGTGAGGACCGCGTATGGCTGCAACTCTTGTTTTTGCCTCAGCCAGGGCGTCCAAGGTCGCCTCGGAGTCTGCCGAAATTGTGATCGAAGGGGAAAAGCTTCCAAAGGGGGGAAGGGGACATCACTGATATTGGGGGTCGCAAAGGTGACAGGCACCAAAGTTGACACGATCGCGAGGACACCCGAAGGCCCATCTTTGGTGCCTGTCACCTTTGCTCTAAGACGACCAGGAGCTCAGCGGAGCGCGGCCATCCACGCCGCGCCGCCGATAAAGAGGCTGAACGTGATGATGACCAACATCATCAAAGTTACCCAGCGTTCCGCCCCTTCGGCACCCCAACTGACGATCAATAGTCCCAACGAGAGAACGACCGAGGCGAAGACAAAAAACAGTTCCCGCCAATAACCGTTGATCTTGTAGCTCGTCTTTCCCGCTCGGGCGGAAACATCCAACGTTCGCCACTCGCCCGATTCTTTGACCTTGCGTTCCTTGGCCTCGCGCGCTGTGAGTTCCCCAAGCCGCCGGTTTAGGTCGTCAACCTTCTTCTGGTCGTCGCCTTTCAAGTCGCCGCGACCCTTCAGGTCGTCGATCTGGTTTTGTAGCTCGATCTGTTGCAACTTCCAGTCGTCGTTGAACTGGTCCGTCGCCTTCTGGACGAATGCCTCGGCGCGATCGACGCCCCGTTTGCCGACGGTATCGCAACCTTTGGAAAGCAGCACCAGAATCAGCCCAACCGCCACCATCGGGCGGCCCAGCCAGAGCGAAAGACGGTTAAGTTCCGAAACCACGTTGAAAGAAGGCTTCCAGGTGCCCGCCGATCCAGCCTTGGCGGCCGCTTCCGGTTTGCTCCCGTCGGGGACGATGAACGACTCATTGCAGGCCGGGCATTGGATGCGCTGCCCCAGGTGGGCGTCGCTTACTTGAAGCCGATGGCCTTTAGGACAAGTCGTTTCGTAGGGCATTCCAGACCTCGGCGAAGCAGATCACGGCGATGCGGATCACGGGGAAGCAGATCACAGGGACAACGCAACTCCCCTCTCCCGCCGCAGAAGAGCGGCAGGGGGCGAGGGCAGTTTCAATTTGTTAGACACCCTCAGTCTAATCAAAGAAGAGGGGAACCGCCACAGGGTAGAGTCGAGAGGTGGCGCAAAGGCAAATTTTGCAAAGTTGGACTTAGGACGTAGCGACCCATGACCCCACGTCCGATTTGGGCGGCTGGCTGCGAGGAAATGAAAGGCTGACAGCCACGAATGGCACTGCCGCTTACCAGTATTATACTTACGGCGACGGGCGGCGGCGCGGCGGCCGCTGGCTTGACGCCCGGCAGCAAAGGAGAAAGTAAAATGGTAAGTGGCGGTCTGCCCCTGACTCCCCCCGGAACTCTCGCGTGAAT
>JANXOJ010000331.1 GCA_025353625.1 Planctomycetota bacterium
CAGAATTCAAGGGGCTCGTCGATTGCCTCGAAATCGAGGACGATGCACGTCGCGAAAGAGTGTTGCTGGGCTGCCTCCGCGCGGTCATTGTCTTGATCCCGTTAAGTCGCGTGGCGAACGACGTGCAGGACTGGCTAAAGCCACCCACCACGGGGAATATCCATCGCATGCCCCAAGCGACTATCCGCTACCAATTGGCCCATCAGGGGGCAGGCGTCGCCTTGGGCTACCGCGAGCCCTTGCTCGGACAGTATCCAGATTCCCGGATGGGAATGATCGAACTTCCCCAGTCGTTCCAGAAAATCAAGGTTTGCATCTATCGCCGTGGAAACGACCGAAAAGTAGTGCCCTTGCCGCCCGAGGCAGAGGGGCTAATTCAGGCGATTCGCGACCAGTTTGGCCAACCGCCGATGGCGGAGCGTGCCGGAAGGGGATTCGGTTGCGGAATCGGAGCTTCATCAGGACGCGACGTCGAGTTGCTTTGAGCGGTGGAGGTGACGTAATTTCATTTCACAGTTGCAATAATTCCGCCCCTATCTGCGTTATAATAGCTGCGAACGACTTTGGTATCCCCCCTCTTTCGGAGATTGAGCGATGAAATCGTCAGCTACCTTTTTGACACGTCGCGACATGCTGCGTGGCGGGCTGGCCTTTGGGGCCGCGATGTACTGCCTGCCAGGCGCGTTTGCCGAGGAGCTTTCCCGCACGCCCAGGCTAACCGAGGGGCCATTCTACCCCGATAAGATTCCGCTCGATAAAGACAACGACTTGATCCTTGTCGGCGATTCGACCACCCCGGCGGTCGGTCAGATCACGCATCTGACGGGCCGCGTCCTCGATTCAAACGGCAAGCCGATCAAAGACGCTTCGATTGAAATCTGGCAGGTAGACAATCGGGGCGTATACCTCAACTCGCGGGATAGCGGCCGCCGCGAGCGCGACAAGAACTTTCAGGGCTACGGCACCTTTACGACGGCCTCAGATGGCGAGTATCGCTTTCGCACCATCAAGCCGGTCCCCTACTCGGGTCGTACCCCGCACATTCATCTAAGGGTGAATCGCGGCGGTCGCGAAGTGCTGACGACGCAGGTCTTCATCAACGGCTTTCCTCAAAACAAAACCGACGGCGTACTCGGCGGCATCCGCGACCCGCTCGATCGCGAGTTGGTCCTGGTCGATTTCAATCCCGTGAAGGAATCGAAGATCGGTGAGCTTTCGGCTCGCTTTGATATTGTTGTCGGAGTCACGCCTTCGGATCGTCCCGAAGCCCGACGCGGATGATCGCAACGAACGCATCTCGCTCCGCGCGACGGATGAAGAACTCAATGCTTACTAACGGATAATCCCTATGTTTTGTACACTCCGAAAAATGTTTTGCGGCCTCTGTGTTGTGGCGGTTGCATCCGTTGGCCACGCCCAGCCGCCAAGCGATGCGGGCGGGGGCTCGACCGGTGGCACGGCCTCCAGTACGTTGGCCGTCGATAAGATCGTCGCGCGTATGATGGCCTTCGATAAGAACAAAGACGGCAAACTTACCAAAGACGAAATCACCGATCCGCGATTGCTGCGGCTATTTGAGCGCGCCGATGCGAATCACGACGGCGAGGTGACTAAAGACGAGTTGACCGCACTTGCCAAGAAAATGGTCGCCGAAATCGGCTCAGGCGGCGGTGGACGCAGTGGGCGTGGCGGACCAGGTGGCGGATTCGGTGGCGGACCCGATGATGGTCCGGGTGGCCCAGGCGGCGGCATGGGTCGCGGGCCGAGGCCGCAGCCGGGACAGGTTCTTTCGCCTCGCATGCAAGAGATGCTTTCGCTATCGACCGAGCAAACGGCAAAGGTCAAAGCCTTGCAAAAAGAGGTCGATGCCAAGCTCACGAAAATACTAACCGACGAGCAGAAGAGCCAACTCAAGGAGATCGGGAATCGCGGCGGCAACGGCCCGCCGCCCCCGCGCGGTGAAGATCGCTAAATCGTCTCGTCGTCAATTTCTTTCCCACACCTTCAGCTGCTTTCGGCTGCAATCGTATTGCGCCGCAATTGCCCGCAGGCCGCGTTGATCTTCGCTCCTTTGCGGTGTCGAATTGCCACGTTCAGCCCTCCCTCAGTCAGAATCTCCACAAATCGGGCGACGGCTGCCGGTCGAGGAGTGCGAAACGGCAATCCGGCCACGGGGTTGTAGGGAATGAGATTGATCAGCGATGGCCGACCGCGAAGCAAAGCAACCAACTCGGCAGCTTCTTTCGGGCCGTCGTTTACGCCGGCAAGCAAGATATATTCGTAGGTAATGCGGCGGCCAGTCGTATCAAAATACATATCGGCGGCGGCAAGAATCGCATCGATGCCGATGTTGCGATTCGTCGGCATCAACTGATTTCGCAGCTCGTCGTTCGGGGCGTGCAACGAGACGGCCAGATGGTACTGGCAATTTTGCTCCGCCAAGCGGCGAATGCCCAACGGTAGGCCCACGGTGGAAACGGTGATTTTGCGAACGCCGATCCCCAGGCCCGACTTGGAACTTGCGATCGACAGGGCCGGCATGAGGCGATCGAGATTGGCCAGCGGCTCGCCCATGCCCATCACGACGATGTGACTCAGCCGCTCCTCCGGCTTGAGCAGCCGCTGAAGTTGAAGCATCTGCTCGATGATCTCACCGGTGGTCAAATTACGGATCATGCCGCCGATGCCCGTCGCACAGAAGCCGCACTTCATCGCGCAGCCAACTTGAGTGCTGAGGCACATGCTGCAATGGCCCTTGTCGTCGCGGAGCAGAACGCATTCGATCTGCAAAGGCCCTTTCGTAGCAGGCACCGGGTACTGCGTACTCGCGGTCGGCGTGCCGTCCGCCAATGGCAATTGCGATAGGTTGGCGTCCACAGCCTCTGGCGTTGGGACGGCTTCGCTTAGAGAGTGCCTGCTGCTGGGACGGCCGTCGGCCAGCGTCAGAAGCAGTTTCTCGGTGCCGTCGTCGTCCTTGCGATGCACGGCAATTTCGGTCGACCAGATTTCAAAATCGGCTGCCAACTGTTCCCGCAGTTCGCGCGGCAGATCGGTCATCTGTTCCCAATCGGCGGCCCGCTTTTCAAAGAGCCACTTTTTTACCTGCGTCGCGCGATAGGGCCGCTGGTCGTGCTCAAGCATCCAGGTTTGAATCTGTTCGACGGTTTGATCGAGAATGTGGCGCATGAAACCATTCTACCGCTTCTCCATCGGTACGTAATCCTGCTTCGTATTGCCGATATATACCTGTCGCGGGCGGAGGATTTTGCTTGTGGGGTCGTCGTGCTGTTCGCGCCATTGCGATATCCAGCCGGGCAAGCGGCCGATGGCAAAGCAGACCGTGAACATGTCCGTCGGGATGCCCAGCGAACGCAAGATGATCCCGCTGTAAAAGTCAACGTTCGGATAAAGCTTGCGGTCGACGAAGTACGAATCGGCCAAGGCGATCTCTTCCAGCTTGCGGGCGATGTCCAAAAGCGGATCCTTGACCTTCATCTGGCCCAATACCTTGTCGCAACATGCCTTGAGAATCTTGGCGCGCGGATCGTAGTTCTTGTAAACGCGATGGCCGAAGCCAAAGAGCTTGAAAGGATTGGCCTTGTCCTTGGCCGCCTTGAGGCAATCTTCCGGCGAGAGGCCGCCGTGGTGAATCCGTTCGAGCATCTCGACGACTTCCACGTTGGCACCGCCGTGTAACGGCCCCCACAGGGCGCCGATGGCGGCCGAACACGAGGCATACATATTGGCTCGCGACGATCCAACGACGCGGGCCGTCGCCGTGCTGCAATTTTGCTCGTGATCCGCATGTAAAATGAAGATCAAATTCAACGCCTCTTCGATCTCCGGCGTCACTTCAAATTGCTTGTAGGGAATCGAAAACATCATGTGCAGAAAGTTTGCACCGTAACGCAACTTCGGGTCTGGATAGATGAACGGCAGCCCGACCGATCGACGGTACGTACACGCGGCGATTGTGCGAAGCTTGCTAATCAAGCGGGCGGCAGCCTCCTCGAAGGCATCGTCGTCGCTCATCGCAAGGGGTTGCGAATGGTAACATGCCAAGCTGCTGACCGCAGCCGAAAGCAGTGCCATCGGCGCACCGTTGGCCGGCATGTGCTGAATCTGGTCGATCATCCCTTCGTGCAGCAAGGCGTTATTGGTAAGACGCCCGCTGAAGCGATCCAGCTCCGCTTGCTTGGGTAGCCGACCAAATATCAATAGCCAAGCGACCTCCAAGAAGTTCGGGCTTTGCGTGAATTGTTCGATGGGGATGCCGCGATAACGAAGAATGCCCAGGTCGCCATCGATGAACGTGACGGCACTCTTGCACACGGCCGTGTTCGACAGCGACGGATCGTAGGTGGTCAAACCCGTAGCATCGCGAAGACGCGAAATGTCGACCGCCTTCTCCCCCTCGGAGCCGATGAGAACGGGAAGTTCGATCTGTTGGTCACCAAAATGAAGCACTGCTTTGTCGGACATGACGGTCTCCAGATAAGCCTTTACATTAGCCTTCGATCATACTTGAGTTATTGGCGAAATCAATGGGGGGAGACGCATTTGTAATTGCGATTCATGCCCGCCCGCAAAGATGGTCCCAGGAACTTTCGGCACTCGATTGGAGGCGATACTTTGCGCCGATTAAGCCCGAACTTGGAGCCATTTGCGACCGAGTTTCGCCCTCGCCGCCGACTCTGGGCTAAACCAGGAACATCAAACGTCGCATCGATTGCCTAGAATTGTGTAACCCCTGCTAAGGGAGGGGGGTCTTTATGAAGAACGAGTGACGTTTTTGTCGTTTGCGATTAGGAGTCGGTCGGCTCGGCAGCGGGCGGATCTGAGTCGCGAAAATTGCCGGAACGGATTAGATACGTGAGGGCGACAAAGTCATAGAGGGCGTGCGTCACAATCGGAACCGCGATATTGCCGCTCACCATCCAGAGCCACCCTAAATATAGGCCCATCACGGTGGCAAATAGGGCATAGCCGAGCGTCACGGCATGCATCAGTCCGAAAATGACCGCCGCACCGACGACGGCCATCCAGGATGCCGCCTGCACGCCGCTCGCCTGATGCGGCAGCCATCGGGCGAACCAATCGGCCAGCGACGCTTGGAGCACCCCTCGAAAGAGCAGTTCTTCGCCCACCCCGGCGAGAAACGCAATGCCCGCCAAGTCGAGCCCGTTGCTGCCCTGAAACATGGGCACGATCTGTTTTTCGACTAGAGTTCGCATTTCTGCCAGCGGCGTCCAAGGCAATCGCCGACATAGCCAGAACATAGCCAACAAGGGAAGCGTTGCAACAACCCCCCAAAACAGCGAGCCTACGTTCCATTGAAAGGTGGCTGATGGAGGCTGGCCCAGCATCCAGCCGAGCAGCGAGGCCAGAAAGACGAGGCCCGCCTCAAAGGCGGCAGCCTGCACCAGAAAATGTGGCGATGAAGATGGCTTAATGTCCATGTATGCTCTGGTCACGGTCTACCCACGGCGACAACGGAAATACGGAAACAGCGTAAGCGGCTATGGCGTGCTGCGTTGAATCGTGTGAACTCGTCAATACGGCCCGATCCGCCCCGAAAACAGCAAGAATCCCATGCAGACCAATTGCACGGTTATCAGCGTTCCGGCGATTCGCCAAAGGGGGCCGTCGCCCCAAAGTTTGTGGGTCTTGTTCCAGCGGCTGAAGACTTCAAACCCGGCCATCAGCGCGGCGTGGTAAAGGCCGTATGCCAGATAGTAGGTCTCCGTGCCGTGC
>JANXOJ010000414.1 GCA_025353625.1 Planctomycetota bacterium
GTTTCCCTTTAAGACGATCAAGTTCCTAGCCTCGAAGCGCACGGCGGGCACAAAACTCACTTACGGCGGACGCGAATACACGGTCGAGGAGCTAACGCCGGAGGCATTCATTGGCGTGCATCTGGCCATTGCCAGCACGCCCGACGACGTGGCGCAAGAGTTCATTCCCGCCGCGGTTGCCAAGGGTTGCGTGGTGATTGATGAAAGCGGTTTCTGGCGGATGGACCCCAAGGTTCCACTCGTGATTCCCGAGGTCAATCCCCATGCGGTCGATCGCCACCAAGGGATTATCGCCAGCCCCAACTGCTCGACGACGCAAATGGTTCAAGCCCTCAAGCCGCTGCACGACGCGGGCCGCGTGCGGCGCGTCGTCGTCAGCACGTATCAGGCTACGAGCGGTGCCGGCCTTTCGGGCTCGCGCGATCTCGATGGGGCAACGCGGGCCGCGCTGGCCAAGCAGGAGTTTACGAACGAGACCTTCGCGCATCCGATTGCATTCAACGTCATTCCGCAGATTGGTTCGCCCAAGTACCAGGGCTACACGTCCGAGGAAATGAAGATGGTCGATGAAACCCGCAAGATGCTCGAAGATGAGTCGATCCTCGTTTGCCCCACATGCGTCCGAGTGCCGGTTGCCAATTGCCATAGCGAGAGCATTCTTGTCGAGACGGAGCGTAAGATCACCGTCGAAGAGGCCCGACGACTCTTTGCCGCGACGCCCGGATTGATCGTTATGGACGATCTCGACAAGAAGGTCTATCCGATGCCGATCAATGCCGACGGCCGCGATGAAACGTTCATCGGACGGATTCGTGAAGACCTGTCTTGCGCCAACGGCTTGGCGTTTTGGTGCGTGAGCGATAACCTCCGCAAGGGAGCGGCCACGAACGCGGTGCAGATTGCGGAATTGCTCGTGCGCAAGGGTAAGAAGTAATCGAGTAAGAGGGCAGGGGGGGACTTGATATGCGCACCATCAAGCTCACCCTAGCCTACGACGGCACCGACTTTGCCGGCTGGCAACGACAGCGCGGATGCCGCACGGTGCAGGATACGCTCGAAGACGCTATCGAGAAAATCACCGGAGTCCGCGCGCCGACTCTCGCCAGCGGGCGAACCGATGCCGGCGTTCATGCCTTGGGCCAGGTCGTTTGCTTCCGCACCGAGTCGCACTTGGCCGCCGATGTGCTGCTAAGGGCGTTAAATGCTATTTTGCCGCGCTCGATGGCCGTCTGCGATCTGGCCGAGACGCACGAAACATTCCATGCCACGCACGACGCGCGGCGGAAGCGTTATCGTTATGTAATCCACGACGGACGCATTCGCGACGTCTTCGCGCGGCGCGGTGCTTGGCTGTTCACCTATGGCCGCCTCGATGTGAACGCGATGCAACGCGCTGCGAACGCGCTCGTGGGAACGCACGATTTTACCAGCTATGAAACGACCGGCGCGCCGCGAAAATCGAGCGTTCGCACCGTCCACGAACTGACTATCGAACGGGGCAGGGCAGGGGAGGGCGATTTTGTCTCCCTGGAAATCGAAGCCAACGGCTTTCTCTACAATATGGTCCGCACGATTGTTGGCACACTCGTCGAGGTCGGACGCGACGCGCGCCCGGAAGGCTGGCCCGGCGAAGTTCTCGCCGCCAAAGATCGCCGCCGCGCCGGTCGCACCGCACCCCCGGAAGGACTTTTTCTGCTCAAGGTTGAGTATCCGAGGACGGATGAGGCGTAGGTCCGTTTTGCCCCAACGGAACGTTGTGGGCTGGATTGTCGGAAGACGCGACGTTTTTTCGCGGGGCTCAACAAAATGGTTCCTTCCGGCGGAGGGAACCTACTTGCCAAACGAGGGCAGGGCAGGGGGGCAAATTCCCCAGGGAACCAGCGTTGCGGAACGTCGCTCTCAGAGTTAAAATGTAACGGTTCTAGTGGGCTTTCCGCGAGAACGCCGTTTGCGGTTGCGCATTGGCAAACTAGCACCGTTGGGGTCATCGTGATTCAGAGCTGCCTAGGAAGTTACCGCCTCCTCAACGTCATCCACGCGGGCCAGTCGGCCGAATTGTGGCAGGCGGCCGACGATGGGCGGAATTGTATGGTCGCCATCAAGGCGGTGGTGCCCGAGGCCGCCAGCGATGAGCACATTGGCTACCTTCGCCAGGAATTCAAGGTGGGCCAACTCATTAAGCATGAGCGCATCATTGAACTTCTCAGCTTTGATATCGAGCGGGGCACGGCCTACCTCGTGATGGAATGGTTTCCCGCTCCGAACCTTAAAAAACGAATTCGTTACAAAGAGGACCGCGATAGGCTCTTTAACTTCCTTCCGACGATTGTCGAGCAGGCGGCCGAAGGGCTGGCTTGGATGCACGGCAAGGGCTGGATACACCGCGATATCAAACCGGAGAATTTTTTGGTTTCCGACACCGGCCAAGTGAAGCTGATCGATTTTGGCTTGGCCCAGCGACCGACGGGTTGGTTGGCAAAGATTTTATCGATTAAGCCCAAGCGGCAAGGAACTGCATCCTACATGTCGCCCGAGCAAATCCGATGCGGTGCCTTGGACTTGCGGTCGGACGTGTACAGTTTTGGTTGCGCGATGCATGAACTTGTGGCGTTATCGGCCCCCTACACGGGCTCGACCCTGGAAGAACTGTTCGGTAAACATTTGAAAGCAGCCACGCCCTCCCTCGAAGCCGCGGATCGGAACATAACGGCCGATTTTGCCCAGTTGATACGGCGGTGCCTATCCAAAGACCCTGCGGGACGCCCAGCCTCGGCGCAAGCTTTTTTGGACGAATTTCGTAGCATGCGGATGTTCAAAGTTTTTCCGCGACGGAGCGAAGCAGGAGCATAAATATGGCGGATAACATTCATTGCTTGTCCTTCGAGCGGCCCATCCACGAGTTGGAGACTCGAATCAAAAAGCTCGAAGGAGTTTTACCGCAAACGGCGGAGACGCGCAACGAAATCCGCCAACTTCGCCGCGAGGTGACGGAACTTAAGAAACGGATCTTTAGCGAACTGAGGCCGTGGGAAACGGTGGAAGTCGCTCGCCATCCCGATCGGCCCATGACGACCGACTACCTCGAACTGGTCTTCGATGAGTTTGTGGAACTGCACGGCGATAAAACCTTTGGCGACGATAGGGCAATTCGAGCGGGCTGGGCAAAGCTCGATACCCACAAGGTCATGTTCATCGGACACCAAAAAGGCAAGACGCTCAAGGAACGCAACTCCTGCTTTTTTGGGTGTGCCCATCCCGAGGGCTACCGTAAGGCGATGGCCAAGATGAAGATGGCGGCAAAGTTTCACATGCCGGTGATCTGCATGATCGATACGCCGGGTGCCTATCCAGGCATTGGGGCCGAGGAACGCGGCCAGGCTCAAGTCATCGCAAGTTCCATGCTGGAAATGTCGCGCTTGCCCACGCCGATTATTTGCGTGGTAATTGGGGAGGGTGGTTCCGGTGGGGCGCTTGGCATTGGCGTTGGCGATCGCGTTGCGATGCTCGAACATGCTTATTATTCCGTCATCAGCCCCGAGGGGTGCGCCGGCATCCTTTGGAAAAGTCACACCTACAAGGAACAGGCTGCCGAGGCGTTGAAGATGACCTCGAAGGATCTTTTGCGTTTGCAGGTCGTCGACGACGTGATTCGCGAACCGCTGGGCGGTGCCCATCGCGATCACCACCTTATGGCAAACCGCTTGAAGATATTCTTTCGCAACACGCTGCGCGAGTTGATGGAACTGCCCATCGATAAACTGCTCGACGCGCGCTATCAAAAGTTCCGCCGAATGGGCGTGTTTCTGGAGGGGCCGGCAGCATCGGCTCCGGAATCTCTGGAACGTCGTTAAGATCAATCAATTGAGGTTGAATATGCGTCGCGCCAGTCGAGTCTCGTTGATCGTTTTGTTGTTGGCTGTTCTCGCCGGGCTAATTTGGCTCCGTGCGACGCGCGAAGGCCAAGATATCGCGCAACAGATCCACGACCGGTTTATCGAGTGGAAAACAGGGGCCGATGACCGGGACGCGGCCGCAAAGCTCAAGGCGATGGGTGTATTATTCACGCGGTCGCAGCCGCCCGAATCGCACGTTGGCACGCTCGGCGTTACCGACAAGACTTTGGGCGACGACGGATACCGCGCGATCAGTGCCTGCGTCTGGCTCTTGGACGCCAATTTCATGCGCTGCGATATCGACGACCGTCAGATGGAGCATTTGGCCGGTCTGACCCACATGACTTCATTGGGAATCTACGACGCGCCGGGGGTCACCGATGCCGGACTGCGGTATCTTACCCAAATGCACGGGATGGCAAGTCTCAAACTCCGAGGCACGCAGATCACCGATGCCGGCCTGATCGTTATCGTCCAATTTCCCGACTTGAAGATTCTCGATCTTTCGGGCACCAAGGTTTCCGACGCCGGAATGCTCTTGGTCGCAAGCATGCGGAGCCTGAACTGGCTGCTGCTGAAGGACACTCAGGTGTCCGACGAAGGAATTGCCAAGTTGGCGGGAATGTCCGATCTGCAACAGATCAGCTTGTCGGGCAGTCAAGTCACTGCCGAGGGCCACAAGCGGCTCAAGGAAATGTATCCGGGCGTGACCATCGACTGAAGGACGAGCTTACGCATCGCGCACTGCGAGATGCGTTATAGCCTGCCATGCGCATTGCGAACTTAACGACGTCTCGCGGAGCGAGATGGGCACAAGTCCGGGCTAAAACGGCCCCCTTCCAACGTCCGATAATGTTTCTTATGTTCGGTCGGAGGCCCGTTTTTCCCGCAGATTACGGGCTTTCCGGTTTTGCCGCTCTGCTGCGCGGACGTTGGAATTTTGGGCCGCTTCCGGCTGGATTTCAAACGTGGAGTTCTCGGCGAGAAATGGCGAGCAAAGAAAGTCGGCGGATTGAGTATCGAGCAAACAGTTCGCAGTGAAATTGAGAGGATGATCTCTCGGCAGGCGATCTTTTAACGACGCTCCGCGATGCGAATCGGCAGGGGGTATCGAGGCAGTTTCGGTCTCTCCAACGGCATACTTGGTGCCGACACCTCCAGCCTGCTCTTGGCAGCCAAAATCCGCCCCACCCCCTGCCCCGCCTTGTACCCTAATTGCTTTCTACAAAGAAAGTCACCGGGCCATCATTGACCAGTTCAACTTGCATGTTGGCGCGAAAGCGGCCGGTGGCCACCGGAATTGCTTGCTCGCGGACTGCTTGGATGAAGACTTCGTAAAGACACTCCGCCAGTTCCGGTGGGGCGGCCGCGTCGAACGAAGGGCGGCGTCCTTTACGGCAATCGCCCATTAACGTGAATTGGCTGACGACGAGCATGCTGCCGCCTACATCGGACAGGGCAAGGTTCATTTTTCCCTGCTCGTCGTCGAAGACCCGAAGGCAGACAATTTTGTCCGCCAATTGCCGGGCGGCGGCTTCGGTATCGTCGTGGCCAACGCCAAGGAGAACCAATAGTCCTCGTTCGATTTGGCCGCAGGTTTCTCCGGCGACGGAAACGGAGGCGCGAAGGACACGTTGGAGGCAGGATCGCATTGGGGAGTGGACAGTGAGCGGCGGGCGGTGGCGGAAACGAGCAGAAAGTATTGTTATTGAATAGCCACAATAGTACAAGGTTTAAGCCCCGGATTTCATTTTATTATCCACCAACCACTAGCCGCATACCGCTTCCCCTTGGGTATTTTCCGTTGATTGCGTAAAATACCGAGATGAAACAAAAACCCTTCATTGCGATTACCCTTGGCGATCCGGCGGGCGTTGGGCCGGAAATCATCGTTGGTGCTTGGACGGAAACGGTGGTCCACGACTGGTGCCGTCCTATGGTCGTGGGCCATCCGGGCGTGGTTCGTCGGGCCGTTGAACTTTGGCAGACCGATTTACACGTGCAGGAAATCGACTCGCCCGAGGACGCCGATCCGTCCGACGGTGTTATTCCATGTTTGGCGTGTGGATCGGACGAGGTTCTGGCTATCAAGCCGGGCAGACTCGACGCCAGGGCAGGGCAGGCCGCCTACGAGGCGGTGGTTGTCGCGGCAGGCTTGGCAATGAGTGGTCGGGTCGATGCCATCACCACGGCACCGTTGCAGAAAGAAGCTTTGCACAAGGCGGGGCATAACTTTCCCGGCCATACCGAATTGCTGGCCAGCCTCTGCGGCGTCGAAAACTTCGCCATGATGCTCTATCTCGCGCACGACGATGTTCTTCATTCGCCCGCCGGATTGGCCGTGGTCCACGTCACGCTGCATACGGCATTACGAAACGTATTCACGGAAATGACCGAAGACGCCGTGCTTGCTAAATCCCTTCTTGCCGACGAATTCATGACGCGGCTGACGGGCAGCCGGCCCAGAATCGGCGTTTGTTCGCTCAATCCGCATGGCGGCGAGGGTGGGCTGTTCGGTACCGAAGAAAGAACGATCATCCGTCCGGCCGTGGAGCGCGCGATTGCAGCTGGATTGAACATCAAGGGGCCTCTGGCGACGGACACGTTGATGATTCGCGCCCGCGACGGCGAGTTCGATGCCGTTGTGGCCATGTATCACGATCAGGGCCACATCGCATTGAAGCTACTTGGAATGCATCAGGCGGTGAACATCACGCTTGGGCTGCCGATCATCCGCACGAGTGTTGCCCACGGAACGGCCTTCGACATCGCTTGGCAACGGAAAGCTGAAACCAGCAGCCTGATTGAAGCCTTGCGCGTGGCGAGTCATTTGGTGAAAAAGTAGGTCCGCCCGGCAGGCGGAACTTACTTGGACATCGGGTGCTGCTCGAAAAACTCCCAGATCAAATCGTTGGCCTTGATCTGCTCCGTTGACTTGCCGATGAATCGCACGGCAGGCTGCCGACCGGGCCACGTATGCCCTCCGCCGCGAATCACATACAGTACTACGTCCTTATCTCGCTTCTTGGACGCATAAACTTTGCGCGACACCTGTGTATCGTCGTGGGCCAGATCGGGAAGTTCCGTCGTTTCGGGCTGTTGGCTGCACTCGTTGAAGAGACTCACGATGCGAATGGTTTCTGGCACCGACTTGAAGCCGAGATACTGCGTCGAGTCGCCCTGGGGGCCGTCGAACGCGACGAGCTTGTCGGCCGTGCCGTGGAAATGGATGATCGGCACCTGTCGCTTGGGATGGTAGTTCTCGATGGCTAGCGTGCCGGCCACGGGGGCGATGGCGGCGATGCGATCGGAAAGCTCGGCGGCCAAGCGGTAACACATCATGCCGCCGTTGGACATACCGGTGACGTAGACCCGCTTGGCATCGACGTTGACGCATTTGGCCAAGTCGTCGAGTACGGTGCCGATGTAACCGACGTCGTCGGCGGTGCTGGCCGAGGCCACCCGCCGGAACCCTCCGGAGTTCCAAGTCAGCAGCAGGCCGGCCGCGCCGGTGCCGTTGGGATAGACAACGACGAAACCCGCCTCGTCGGATTTGGTGCTGAGGCCGCTGAAGCCGGCCATCATGCGCCCATTCGTGCCGGCACCGTGCAATGCCACGACGAGCGGCGTCGGCTTTTTGGGATCGTACTTGGGAGGCACATGAACGATGTAAGATCGGTGCATATCGCCAATTTGCAGCAACCGCTCGTGATCGCCGGGCCCCAGGTTTTCATCGACGGCAGGGATCATGCAAAGCAAGGCGGCGGCAAGGATGTTCATGGTGCTGTCCAAACGTGCGAGGGTATTCGCAATAGTATACACGAAAACCCAGAAAGTAATCCACACTCACAGGAGAACGGCAAAAGCCAGATTGTTGTGGTGCGGGCGTCTCGCCTGCCCCGATAAATGCAAGCAATCCTGTCCGGTTGGATTGCGGTTATGGGAACGCGGCAGAGGGACGTTCCCTACAGTTGTTCTTGCCCCCCTGCCCTGCCCCGGCACGATCAAAAATGTAGAGCCGAATGTAGCAGTAGTATATTGTTTTACCGTGTCTTTGAAGAATCGACGATTGCTACCGAAACTATTCCCCGACAACCGGCAGTTCGTCGCGCATCTTTTCAAAGGCCGCACGTTCGCGCGGTTCGAGTTCTTCGGGTTTAAGCCCCTTACGCGTGACGGTCGACTTCATCGCCGTGGCCAGGGCTTTAGCGGCTTCGACCTTTTTGCCCAACAATAAATTCGCTTGGGCAAGGTGGAAGTATTGATCGGATGCGCCGTCGTCTTCGATGGCCGATTTCAAGTCCTCCAGTGCTTTGTCGGGTTCTGCCCGGGCGATGTAGACAATCGCACGGCTATCGAGAACTCGAGAAAGCGGGCCTTTAATTTTGAGCGCACCGTTCACCAACGATAGCGCGTCGTCGAGCTTCGTGCCGGACAAGGCAAACTGAACGCTTAGGTTGTTCATGGCCACATAGTTTTCAGGATCCTTCACGAGAACCTCGCGGTAGGCCTGTTCGCACCGGTCGTATTGCCGCTGTCGTCCGTGCAACTCGGCGAGGATGAGCAGGATCGGGACCGATCTTTCAAACTTTTTGGCGCTCGCTTGAAGGATTTTTCCGAGCTGATTCAACTGCTCCGTGACCGCCGCCTTGGATCGGATCACGTCGATGGCCGCCGGCTGTAGTTCCGTCGGCGAAGTGTTTTCCCAGCAGGCTTCCAGGATTTCGAGGGCCTCGCGAATGCGGCCCGACCGGGCCAGATAGGCGGCGATAACCGGTTCGCCGCCTGGAGCGGTCTTTGGATCGCGGAAAGAATCGTAGAACAGATCGGCTTTATCTTTGAAGATGCCCGCCATGGAGGGTTTGCCGGCCAGGACGGCGCGATCGTGGAAATCCTCCATGACCGCCGCCTCGAAAAGAATCAGTGCCTGGCGGTCGGATGCCGTTGGGAACTGCTCCTGGAACGCATAGCAAATGGTGGCGGCTTCTTGATATTTCTCCCGTCGGAAGAGAAGCTCGGCCCGAAGTCGAACGGGCTCGAAGAGCTCCATGACCGCTGCTTTTTTCGCGTTGGGGTCGATCCTTTCTTGCTCCTTCCGCGCGGCAAGCTTCATATCGTTGAGCTTCTCCAGTTTTTCCAGCCAGGGCGTTGCTTCGGCAAAGTCGTTGCGCTTCAGGAGGTTCTCGATGTAGGAGGCCACCTGCTCGGGCCGAGGGGGAATCTTATCGGTGCCAAGCACGCCGCGCATGCGGTCGCAGTAGGTGTCCCAGTCGTGCTTTCTCAGGTAGAGTTGGGCCAGAATGTAGCGGTCTTCGGTCGTGGCATCGGCATTCGCGACGATGCTTTCCATGAAGGAGATCGCACTGCCCAGCGTTTCCTTGCGGGGATCGAGCAACAGCAAGCGAACTTTTGCCCGCAAGTCATCGCTGCTGTGGCCGGGGCCGGCCAGATTCTCTTCGATGAGGGCCAACGCATTGACGATGTCGTCGTAGTGCCCGTGCGATTGCAGCATCGCGGCCTTGACGCGGCGGCCCCAGCAAACATCGCGAACGGCTTCCGGAGCTTTCAGGGCAATAAGTTGTTTCAAATAGGGATCGGCGTCGGCGAGCTTTTGATTTTGCACGTAAAACGTAATCACTTGCCGCAAGACCCGGCTGTTCTCCGGCGCGGCTTTCGCTGCCGCATCGTATTTGACCTGGGCCTTATCGATTTGCTTTAGCAATTCGTAGCACTTGCCTAACGATAGATTCGCGGTGTCCGACTTCAGCGTCTTTTCGGCATCGATAATGACCGGCCCCGCCTTCTCCGGTTGCTCGACGTTGACCAGTACCCGTACCAAACCGACCCAGGTCTCGTCGGCCTCCGGCTTCAGGCTGCGAGCGACGAGCAGTGCATTGATCGCCTTCTGAGCAATCTGTAGCATGCGGCGTTTTTTGGTGGCATCGAGCACCTCGCGATTGGCCCGCTGTGCCAGATACGCGTACATCTGGCCTTGCCAGAGGTAGTCGGAATAATTCTTTGAACTTGGTTCGACGGACTTGTCCACTTTGTGTTCGGCGACGTCGAGCTTGCCGGTGATGACTTCGATCTCGGCAACCTGCTGGTCCATGCCTTCCAAGACAGAAGATTTGTTTACGCTTTGAAGATAGTCGACCACGGACTTGGCTTCGTTAATGCGACCGCGCGGGAAGAGCAGCTTTAGCGTCCGGCGCAGGATTTCAATATCGCGCTCGCCCATACGCTGGATGGCCTGCAAATAGAGCTCCAACGCCTGGTCCGAATCGCCCTGCTGTTCGCATATTTTTGCGGAGAGGACTGCCAAGTTGGACCAGGTGGGCCGAATCTCGCGAGCCTTGGCCAGATAGGTCTGGGCCTTTACCAGCGGCTCTTGATCTTTGGGCTTGGCATCCAAGACGGTGCGCACGGCCTTGCCGTAAAGCCAATAAGCCCCCCTGCCGCCCAGGGCTTCAATTTCGTCGACGGCCTTGTCCACGTCGGCCAAATTGGGCGTCCCCCCCTTTTCCTGTTGACGCAATGCCAGTTCGCACATCAGGTAGCGTATGCGGATGTCCTTGGCCTCATGCTCGGCGACGCGGCGGCAAAATGCCTGTGCCGACTCGAGGTCGTTGGCTTGCAGGCTCATCAGCGACAAGACGCTCCACAGCTGCGATCTTTCGTTGGCCTTCCAGTCGGCGGTGTTTTCGCCCAACTGTTTGAGCTCAGCCGCAGCGGCGTCGCCTTTGCGGCGGATCAGGTATTGTGCGCGAGCGATGCGCGCCGCCGGATGGTCGCCCAAGGCTTCTTTGGCTCGCTGAAGGTAGGCATCGCACCGGTCCCACCACTCTTTTTGAACCTGTTCATCGGTCCCTTGCGTTGCTTCGTGCATCGACAGATTGATCAGCGCCATGTGAAGCTCAGGCGCCTTTGGTCCCTTTTCGAGGCAAGCGTTTAGAAGTTTTTCCGCAGTTTTGGGGCCATTGTTTCCGACATTCTTGGCCAAGATGACCTCGGCGGCCAGAACGGCAAACTGCGAACCCGATTTTCCGCCCTTGCCGCGCTCTAGGACGCCGTCAACTTCCGTCCAGTCGATCGTCTCCTTCGTTTTGTCCTTGCGCAAATTTCCCATGATGAGAACGCGCGCGAGCGACAGTACCGCTTGCTCGTCGGGTGTCTTGCGAAGCGCCAATCGCAGTTCGCGAATTGCGTCCTCGATCTGCCCGCGACCAACGTAGAGGTCGGCCAGCCCCTGCCGCGCGAGATAGAAAAACGGATCGATCCCCAGGCACTCCTTGTAGCAGATCGCCTGCTGATCGACATTGCCCAACTGCTGGTAGCAATGGGCCATGAAGAGGTACGTTAGTTTCAGCACGCCGGGGTCGTTGGCGAGTTGCGGCACGTCGCTCTCGAACTTCTTCAATGCGGCACCCCACTTCCCTTCCGCAACCAAGATGCGTGCTTCGAGATAGGTAATCAGGGCTTCGCGTTGTTTGGCGCCTCGGCTATCGGCAATCCGCGACTTGGCCTGGTCCAACTGGCCCAAATCGATGTACATATTGATCATGTACCAAATGATGTCGTCGTAGCCGGGCGTGTTTTTCGTCGCTTCCAGGCCCTGCGTAAGAACCTTCACGGCATCGTCGCGCTTCTGCATCCGCAACTTGCAATCGGCCAGGACAATATACATGGCTCGGTCGAGCTTGTCGGCCTTGATGCCCCGCTCCAAGTACTCGACGGCTTTGTCGTACTCGTGATCCTCCATCAAGCATTTTCCCGCCAGCCAAAGGCCCTTGGGATCGTCCTTGGATAGGGCGAGCACCTTGAGAGCCATTGCAAGGGCCTCTTTTTGTTTGCCGTTGCCGAGCTCGAGCAAGTAATGCCCGTAGTGGCGAAACGCAACGGCCGAATCCGGGTTTTTAGCGACCATTAGTTTCATGCACGCCTCGGCACCGGTTGCGTCGTCCAAACGATGGCGGAGGACGAGCTCTTTACGGACGAACGTGTTGACCTGGTGATAGCCGGATGCCTCCAGCGCAGCGTCAAAAGCCGTAACGGCTTCCTTGTCCTTGTCCAAGCCGACGAGGCATTGCCCCTTCAAATCGAGCAGTTCAGGATCTTTGTTGTTGGATTCCAGGAGAACCTTGATGTGCAACAGCGCGTCTTGCCAGCGGACCATGGCAAGGCATACGTCGATTAGCTTGCGGC
>JANXOJ010000441.1 GCA_025353625.1 Planctomycetota bacterium
TCTTATTTTTTTAAATTCCCACACAACGCCCGCGACTAATATTTTTCTCAGCCCTTCAGCGTTCGTTTCCGAATCGCAATTAGTCCGTGCGAGTAGTTTGACTCCCTTCGTCGTGGCATCCACCATTTCATCCATAAACTCCTTGTGATCGGTCGCGTTGGCGGCGAGATCCGAGATCTGCCGTGCCAATTCTCTCTGGAGGTATTGCCATTTGCTTGCCAACGCCACGTACTCCTTCAGCAACGTCATCAGCTCCCTGGTTCCGTTGTACTGGCTGAGTGCCGCGTGGAACTCGGTGGTCTAAATGAGGAGTAATTTTGCACCCTGCGACGGAATAGTCCCATGTTCACCAGATAGCCTATATTATGCGCTTGGCACTTTTTGTTCTTCGCTCTTACGCCAATCCCCCTTGGAATGCTTTCCAAGAACGGTCATAATACGAGATTCGACCATCCTGCCAGTTTTACTAGCGATATCCAGCTTTCTCGGAGCTTTTTCATGTTTAAGAACCTCAACCCGTCCGCTTTGGGCGTCACCGGGCATCAGAGCGAAGTCATCGAATTGGCCTTAACCTACGGTTTCGGAGGCCTCGACCTGAGCGTCGTTGAATTCGCCACCCGTGCAAGGCTGAAAGGCGTGGAATATGCGCGTCGCTTGATCGACAGCGGCAAGCTGAAACTGGGGGTGTTTGAGTTCCCCTTCGCTTGGGACACCGACGACGAAATGTTTGCGCGCGATATGAAGAAGCTTCCGGATTACGCTCAAGCGGCGGTTGCGGCGGGTTGCACGCGGTGTGTTGCCACCGTAGCCCCGGCGTGCGACAAGCTTCCGTATCACGAGAATTTCGAGTTCCACAAGCGGCGATTTCTGGAAATTTGCCAAGTTTTTGAGCCGGTCGGCATCCGCTTGGGTGTCGGCTTCCGCGCCGCTGAATATCTGCGCAAGGATAAGGCTTTCCAATTCATCCACGATCTTGAAGCGGCAATGCTGCTGGTCAATATGGTGGGCGCACCAAATATCGGCCTGCTCGTCGATATTTGGGAAATCGTCGTCGGTGGCGGATCGCTCGATAGCGTGCAAAAGCTGCCCATCCATCAAATTGTGGCCGTACAAATCGCCGACTTGGCTCAGGGCCTAGCCAATGACGCTATCGACGATAAGTCCCGCCTCCTGCCGGGCACGGAAGGTGGCCGGATCGATCTCACAACTTTGCTCGTCTTTCTGAAGTCAGCCGGATACGATGGCCCCGTGACTCCCCGTCCCTCGCGAGGTATTTTTCAAAGCCGCCGCCGCGACCTTGTCGTCAAGCAAACGGGCGAAGCATTGGACAAAGTCTGGCGCGCCGCCGGGCTGCCGACCGAGAAGCGGTTCGTCCCGTCGGCGGCATCCATGGACTACAACATCGACTTCGGCAATTAGGTAGGATGGTTGGGTAGGATGGTGTCGAGCCTTCCGATGCCGTGGCATCGAACGCGAAGCCCCAATAATTGCCGTTGGCGAATGCCGGTTGTTCTTCGCCGACCATGCGTACATCGTGCGCTCGACGCCACCCTATGCGCTGCAACGGCGGCAATGAAGTTGCTGTCAATTTGAATCTGCCGAGATATACTTTCCTCGTCCTTGAGGTGACGAGGCTGCGGAAAAATGGTATGCCGAACGTGGCGACCCTGCCCGACCGCACAAGCAATATGTTCCATTGGGAAAACGGCCTGAAACTTACCATTGCCGACTTGGCGATTGATTTTCGCCGTCGGCAGCCTCGGGCGTTTGTCTCCCATGCCCATGCCGATCACATGGCCCGGCATGAATACGCACTCTGCACGCCGGAGACCGCCGCGCTCTATCAACTTCGGCTGGGGCCTCGGGCGACGCTGGCCATGCCCTATCGGCAACCGATCGAGTGGGGCGGGCTGCGGTTGACGACCTATCCGGCGGGCCATTGCCTCGGTTCCGCGATGCTGCTGGCCGAAGACCAAGGGCAAAGTTTGCTCTATACGGGCGACTTTAAGCTGCGGCCTTCCGCTACTGCGGAACTTGCCGAATTGCCGCACGCCGATACGCTGGTAATTGAAAGCACGTTTGGGCACCCCAACTATCGGCTTCCGCCGCGAGATGAAGTGTTGGGCGAGTTCTTTTCCCTGGTTCGCAAAGCCTTGGCGGATGACTGCGTGCCGGTCATTCAAGGTTACGTACTCGGCAAGAGCCAAGAGATCACGCGCCTTCTCACGGCGGAGGGCATACCGGTCTTGCAACAAAAAAGCATCTACGCTGTCAGCCAAGTCTATGAACAACTTGGCTGCCCGCTGGGCCGCTTTGAGCGTTATAACGGCCGGGTTGAGCCGGGGTGGGCGGTGATCGTGCCGCCCGGCTCGCCCCTGGGGCATCTCGATCGCCAAGTAAAATTTGCCTTAACCGGTTGGGCCGTGGACCGCAGCGCGAAGTATCGTCTCGGCGTCGATCACGCCCTGCCGCTTTCCGACCATGCCGACTACGACGAGCTTATCGCCGCGATCGACCAAGTTGCACCCAAAGCAATCTATTGCACGCACGGCCCGGAGAGTTTTGTTGATCGGCTTTTGGACCTCGGTTACAACGCCCACGTCCTCGGCAAACGGAGGCAGGAGCGGCTGTTCTAGGATGATGCGGTTCGGGCGTCCCTACCGCCGCTAATAAATGCGGGCGGGACGCCCGAACCACATTCTCAGACTTTGGTTGGAAAGGCTCCTATGTCCATCGTATTTTTGATTCGTAATGCCTGGGCAAGAAATTAGGATAGCAATTACCAGCGATTCTAACTTTACCTGCGGGATGGGTCGAGGAAGTTTTGCGAATTTGTGCTGCTCTTCTCGATAAGCTTTCTTTTTGCTATTATAGCGCCTTGCCAAGGAGGGCGTTGATGAAGGTTCTGGCCCTGATCGAAAGCGCAGATCACGTCTGCTTCCGCTACCGGCTTAACGCCATGGCTTGGGCCTTGGCTGCTGAGGGCCTGTTTCTTGAAGCGATACCGCTTGGAAAAGGCTGGAGCCGCATCGCGTCGCTCGTCCAATGCAGTCGGTTTGATATTGTGGTTTTGCAGCGCAAACTATTGCCCGCATGGCAGTTAGCGTTTCTGCGGCGGTCTGCAAAGCGGCTCGTATACGATCTGGACGACGCCCTCTTTCGACGCGATAGCTTCAGTAGCAAGGGCCAAGCCAGTCGCTCGCGCTTGGAATCCTTCCGCCGAACGGTTCAATCCGCCGATGCCGTGCTAGCTGGAAATGACTACCTTGCCCAGTTTGCGTCGGCTTATACCGAGACGGGGCAGGTTCATCACCTGCCAACCTGCGTCGAGCCAAGATGGTATGCGGCGGCCAATCACCGCCGCTCGGGCAGTTTGGCCCGGCTCGTATGGATCGGTCAACCGAGCATGTTGCCGTCGCTTTTGGCCATGAACGAGCATCTCGCGGCGGTCGCTCGATCGCTTCCCCAGATTACACTTCGCGTCGTTTGCGATCGATTGCCGGAGACGGCCGTGGAAAATACTGAACTGCGTCCCTGGTCGTCGGCCACCGAAGCCCGGGAGCTTTCGGCGTGCGATATCGGGCTAAGCTGGCTCTGCGACGATCTTTGGAGCCTCGGCAAATGCGGTTTGAAGGTGCTTCAATACATGGCCGCCGGCCTGCCCGTCGTAGCGAACCCTGTCGGCGTTCATGCCAAGCTGGTCGTTCACGGTGAAACGGGCCTGTTGGCATCAACTCCCGCCGAGTGGTCGGAAGCCATCGCACTTCTGGCGAATAATCCGGGCCTCCGCCGCCGCATGGGGGCCGCCGCGCGAAGCCGCATCGAACAAGATTACAGCGTTGCCGTTTGGGGTCCGCGATTGGCGGCTCTCCTCAAACAACTCGTCGGCAATCAGCCCCAAAATCAAAAGGCCACTTCTCAGCCGACTGGGCTACGCGACAGTCGCATTGCGAATAGGGTATAATCGCACGACGAACCGAACTACCGCGATGCAATCATGTTGACCTTTCGACCCTTCCACAATACCGATCCGCCGGCAATGGCAGCCCTTTGGCAGAGCCGCGCCGGAGAGTCTGGTTGGAATCCTAACTTCAACGTTGCCTTCATCGAGCAATTTCTCTTGGCCAAGCCCTATTTTGATGCCTGCGGCCTGATCGTGGCGCACGAGGACGAGCGGCTCGTTGGTTTTGCTCACGCAACCTTCGGTGCCGACGATTCCGAAAGTGGCATTTCAACCGATCTTGGCACAACTACACTAATGTGCGTGCTTCCCGATTCAGATACCGCCACAGTCGCTGCCGGACTTCTCGAACGGACGGAAGCCTACCTTCGCGAACGTGGGGCGAAGGTCATCTATGGAGGCGGCATTCGGCCTCTTAATGGTTTCTATCTTGGACTTTATGGCGGCAGCGAGTTGCCCGGCGTGCTGGAAACGGACGCGGTCGCCCAGCAAGTTTTCGCCGCGCACGGATATCGCGAGATCGATCGGACGCTTTTGTTCCGCCGTAATTTGAGCAGTTTTGAAGCGGTTGTGGATCGTCGCCAAATGCAGGTTCGCCGACAAATGGTCGTGGAAGTGGTGATCGACCCGCCCACGCGGACGTGGTGGGAAGCCTGCACGCTGGGTGTCTTCGATCTGGTTCGTTTTGCTCTGGTACCGCGCACGGGAGGATCGGCGACGGCAACGGCCACCTTTCGCAGCATGGAAATTGTTCCTACCTCCATGCGGCCGCCTGCCTTCGGTCTGATCGACGTTTGGGTCGACGAATCGGCGCGCCGTCGCGGCTTGGCGATCTTTCTACTAAGCGAAGCCTTTCGGCAATTCGCTCGCGAAGGTGCCGTCGAAGTAGAAGTCCAGGCGATGCAGCACAACCTGTCCGCCCACGCCCTCTATCGCAAAATGGGCTTTCAACAGTTCGGGCAGGGGAGCGTGTTTCGGAAAGAAACGTAGTCGCCATCCAAGGGCGCGCACTTGGCGCGATTTTATGGTTGGTACTCGAACGAGGCGCGGGAGATGCGAAGGAAGGCGGCCGAGGCGGAGTCGAAAGCCCGCGGGGAGTCGGGCAGCGCCGAACAATCGTCGGCGGTCCAACCAGACTTGGGCCATGCTCATCAAGCGGGTGTACGAGGTCGATCCGCTTCAGTGCCCGAAGTGCGACGGCCAGATGAAGGTGGTCGCCTTCATCGAGCCGCCACAAGCGGACGTTATCGAGAAGCTATTGAAACATTGCGGGCTGTGGCGGGAATCTTCGCCCCGGCCACCGCCTGAGGAAGAGGGCCTGGTCTACGTCCCGGACGATGAAGGCGACGGGTGGTCGGACTTGGATTTTGTTCCCGATCCGGATTGGGAACATGAGCTGCCCTCCGGAGGGGAAGAAAATGGGGGAAGAAAATGGGGGAAGAAAATGTGACGTTCACCAAAATTGACAAGTCTGGGAGAGTTGGGTAAAACCAATGAATACCACGACCGTCGGACTGGTTAGAAATCGTCAACCGACCGGCGTCCGAAGCAGAGTTGAGCACCTTGCGGCAATGCGTGCATCGCAGCAGCCCCTTCGGCAGCACTATATGGACCGCCGAGACCGCGAAACGATTGAAGATTGAGTGGCCCCTTCGGCCCCGTGGCAGGCCGAAGAA
>JANXOJ010000484.1 GCA_025353625.1 Planctomycetota bacterium
GCGGTGCCCAGCGGTGCCGCCGCCCCAACTTACAGTGTAAACGGGAACAACGCCGGCAAGAACGCATCGGCCACGTTTAGCAAAGCGGGCAACTATACGTTCCAGGTCACGATTGCGGATACGACCGGCCTCAACGCTACCAGCAGCGTCAATGTCGCGGTCAATCCAACGTTGACCACCGTCGCCATCGTGCCGTCGAGCCCCACGCTTGCCCCAAATCAAGCCCAACAATTCACCGCCACCGGCTACGACCAGTTCGCCATTGCCGCAGCCAGTCAACCCTCGTTCACCTGGGCCAAGACGAGCGGTGTCGGCTCGATCTCGGCAGGCGGGCTCTACACGTCGTCGCTGGGCGGCTCGGCTGCGATCACGGCAACGAGCGGGTCCATTGTCGGCAATGCCTCAATAACGGTCACCAATTCCGCGCCCACCGCGACCACCGGCGCGGCGGCCACACCATCACCGGTAACCGGGACGACCACCAACCTTTCCGTTCTCGGCAGCGACGATGGCGGCGAAGCCAACCTTACGTATACGTGGGCCGCAACGACGGTGCCCAGCGGTGCCGCCGCCCCAACTTACAGTGTAAACGGGAACAACGCCGGCAAGAACGCAACGGCCACGTTTAGCAAAGCGGGCAACTATACGTTCCAGGTCACGATTGCCGATCAAGGTGGACTTTCCACGACGAGCAGCGTCAGCGTAACCGTATCGCAGGTTCTCGTCAGCGTCGCTATTAGTCCCGCCTCGGCAAGCCTCGGCTCGCACGGCACGCGGCAATTCACGCCGACGAGCTACGACCAGTTCGGGGCCACAATCGCCACTCCGCCAGCGTATACGTGGTCGCTCGTTTCCGGCGTGGGGAGCATCGATGCCAACGGCCTCTACACGGCATCCTATGCGTCGGGCAGTGCTGCGGTGAAGGCCGTCAATAGCAGCATCGATAGCAATACGGCGACGATCGCGATCACCGACGCGGCCCCCACGGTCGTCACCGCTGCCGCTGCCTCACCCACTACGATCATCGGCACAACGACCGGGCTAAGCGTACTCGGCGGCGATACGGACGATGGCGGCGAGGCGTCGCTGACCTACACGTGGGCCGCCACGTCGCTGCCCAACGGTGCCGCATCGCCCACCTTTAGTTCCAACGGTACTAACGCCGGCAAGAACGCGACGGCCACGTTCAGCAAAGTCGGCAATTACACTTTCACGGTTACCATCGCCGACTTGGGTGGCCTCTCTGTCGCGAGCAGCGTGAATGTGACGGTCAATCAAACTCTTACCACGATCGCGGCCAGCCCGGCAAGCGTGAGCCTAACTTCGCATCAAAACCAGCAGTTCACGGCCCTCGCTTTCGATCAGTTCGGCGCGACGATGGCTAGCCAGCCAGGCTTCACTTGGTCCGTGGCATCGGGCAGCGGCACCATCGACACAAGCGGCCTCTACGCGGCATCCTTTGCGTCGAGCACGGCCGCGGTGAAGGCCGCCAGTGCGGGCATCGACAGCAACCAAGCCGCAATCGCCGTGACGAACGCAGCGCCCACGGTCGCCACGGCAGCGGCCGCATCGCCGGCCACGGTCGTCGGCACGAGCACGCTGCTGTCGGTTCTGGGTGCCGATGCCGACGGCGGCGGCGAATCGAATCTGACCTATAGCTGGGTCGCCACGGGACCGGGATCGGTCGGCTATAGCCAAAACGGAAACAACTCGGCCAAAAGCGCCACGGCAACCTTCAGCCGCGCCGGCAACTATACGTTTACCGTAACCATTGCCGATCGGGGCGGTCTCTCAACCACCAGTAGCGCGAATGTGATCGTCGGCCAAACGGTGTCGAGCATCGGCATTAGCCCAAGCACGGTAAACCTTGCAGCCGGAAGCTCGCAACAATTTTCCGCTTCGGCTAACGACCAGTTCGGACTGCCGCTGACGAACCAGCCCGCGTTCGTTTGGACGCTCACCGGCGGCGGAGTCCTCGGCAGCGGCGGACTCTACACCGCACCGCTGGCCGGCGGCACGGCGGTCGTGCAAGCTGCAACCGGAAATTTCAGCAGCACCGCCAGTGTGACGTTTAGCGGGCAGGCCCAATGGCAGGCCGCCGGATCGAGTAGCTCCTGGAACGGCAGCGGCAACTGGAAGGACGTAAACACCGGCGCGCCCGTCGCAGCCCCAGGCACTCGAGGCCTATCCGGCGACACGGTTTTATTTGCAAATACGGCGGCTACCACGGCGTTGCTCGATGGTGCCGTGCCAACGCTCGCGGCACTCACCTTCAATAACGCCGCCGCGAGCTACACCCTTGCCCAAGGCAGTGGCGGAAGCATCACGCTTCAAGGCGATGCAGGGGCTATCGTCACCGATCAAGCGGGCAATCACACCATCGCCGCGCCGCTTTCTCTCGCTGGCCAGACGACGTTCGATGCGGCGTCCGGAGCGAACCTTACCGTCAGTGGGGGCGTCTCCGGTGCCGGCAGCTTGACGAAGACGGGCAGCGGCACGTTGACCAATTCAGGTGCCGTCAACAACGGCGTCGCGGCCAACGCCGGGCGGATCGTCGTCGCCACCGGCGGCTCGCTCACGCAGAGCCTGTCCATTGCCGCCGGCGCGCGCGTCGATAACAACGCGCTGCCCTTGCAGATCGACACCTTCACCAACAGCGGAACCTTTGTCGGCAGCGCGGAGCCGCGCGGATTGTTCTCCAATCAGGCAAGCGGCA
Organism: Planctomycetota bacterium; assembly: GCA_025353625.1. Lineage (GTDB taxonomy): Bacteria > Planctomycetota > Planctomycetia > Pirellulales > Thermoguttaceae > JANXQG01. Next base: position 2,717 of record JANXOJ010000484.1, read on the forward strand.
GCGTACAGATTGGTGGCGGACAAGTGTTCTACCTGCAAAACGCAGCCGCTCAGACCAATGCCGGGTCGATCGGCCTCTCGGGAACCACCTCCGCGCAATTCGAGTCGAGCGGTCCGTTTAGCAATGCGTCCGGCGGCACGATCTCGCTCGCCGCGCAAAACTCCAGCTTGCGCTTCGATGGCGGATTGACCAATACCGGCAGCGTCAGTTTCACCTCCGGCGCAAGCGATGTTTTCGGCAATGCGACAAACGCATCGACCGGCAGCATAACCGTCACCGGCGGGGCGACCGCCACGTTCTACGGCGACGTTACCCAAGATGGCACGTTCTCCGTCAACGGCGCGACGCATAGCCGCGCCGTCTTCTTTGGAACCGTCAGCGGCAGCGGCGGGTTCTCCGGCGGCGGGGATGTATTCATCGCCGGCGATCTGCGGCCCTCCGCCGGCCCGGCGGCTATCGTCTACGACGGCAATCTCTCCTTGGCCCCTACGGCAAGCACCTCGATTGCCATCGGTGCTTCCTCGTCCTCGGCAGCCGTGACCGGCGTGGTCGGGCTGGACGGCACGCTCGCTATCGCGGTCGATCCGTCCTATCGACCGGCCCACAATACACAGTTCCAGGTTCTTTCCTTCGATGCACGCAGCGGCAACTTCAGGGCGATCACCGGCCTCGATCTTGGCAGCGGACTCCATCTCGTTCCCACCTTCACCGACCATGCCCTGATCCTGACCGCCGTTCAAGACGGCTCCGGCAGCTGGAATGTGGATGCCAATGGCGTCGTCTCCGCGCCCGGCAACTGGAGCAATGCCCTGCCACATGCGGCCGGCGATGTAGCCACGTTTGGCCCCGCGATATCTGCCGCGCGAACGATCGCGGTGGACGTGCCGATTACGCTCGGCGCGCTCGTTTTCGACAGCAGCACGGCGGGCTATACGTTAATCGGCCCCATGCCGATCACCCTCCAGGCGTTGAGCGGCAACGCCCAAGTCCACGTCGCCTCCGGACAGCATGCCATTGCCGCCGCGCTCCATTTGGCGAGCGATACCACGTTCCAGATCGATGCCGGCAGCCTCGATATCGGCGGCGCGATTGCCGGGAATGGCAACTTGACGAAGAGCGGACCCGGCTCGCTAAGATTGAGTACACAAAACACGTTCACGGGCAATACCTCCGTTTTGGTCGGTGCGCTCTATCTCGCCGATCCCAATGCACTGCCCGACGGACGCAGCATGACGGTCGCCGCCGGCGCAACGCTGATCTTCGACGCCCCCGCGAATGCGTTGCCCGTCGTTCCCGCCGCTGCCGCCACTGCCGCCACAGTCACTTCCGCCAAAGTCACTGCCGCCCGGCAAACTGCCGCTCGCGACGCGGTCTTCGCTTCCGACCCCGTCGCGACACTCGTCGGCCCCGTACTAACGAGGCTGTCCGACTACTAGCTTCGTTTTGCCCCTTCGGACTCTGGACAAGGGGCTGCCCTATGGTAAAATTCCCATACGTCACGGCTTCCAACTTAAGCACCAGCTTGGTTGTGCAGCAGAAACCAATTAACGCTCAACGGACAAATCCAACATGGCGACGCTACGCAACCTGGCACTCGTTACCCTGATCCTTTCCAGCGGCTGTAGCGATGCGACATCCGACAGCAAACCGCAAGCGTGGGAGTCGGGCAAGAAGCAGCTTGCCGCGGAAAAACCGACCACCTCGGAAAAGTCCGAGAAGGCGACTCCGAGCGAGCGTAGTCCGAAGGAACCGGCTGAAGCCCAGGGGGCTTTCAATCCCCACGGCAGTATGCCGTCCATGACCGCCGGGCAGAACGGGCCGGCGGTTGCGATTGAGAACGATGGCAAATTGGATATCGAAACGGCTCATTGGAAAGTGGCCAAGACCTGGATTCGCAAGCAGCCGAGTTTCGAGATGATTAAGGCCGAGTACGGCCTGCCCAAGGTCGAGGGCGACCCGGCGGATGGCCGCCTCACGGTGACCTTTGCCAGCGGCGGCGTCGATAAAAACATTGACCGCTGGAAAGGGCAGTTCGAGAAGCTCGACAAAGAAGGCAAGGAATCGCTCGATGTCGGCGGGGTCAAGGTGTCGCTCGTCGATCTTTCCGGCACATTCCTCGACGGGGGCATGATGGGCCCCAAGACTTCGCGTCCAAATTACCGCATGATTGGCGCGGTCTACGAGATCGGCGACTTGCTTCTTTTCGCGAAATGCTACGGCCCGGCGAAAACGATGGCCGCCCGAGCCGACGAAATCAAGGACTTCGTCCGCTCGTATAAGGCCGACAAATAGCCCAACGAAACTTATTTGGTTCAATGACGACCTTATCGGTTTCCGAGTTGCAAGACCTGCGCCGTGGCGTTTGGAATCTGGAAGCGACGCCGGAACGCATTGTCCCTTTATCCCAA
>JANXOJ010000515.1 GCA_025353625.1 Planctomycetota bacterium
CGCGCGGGAATCTCACGGGCACGAGCCAACGCGGCAAGATAGAAAGCGTGGGCCTTGCAGTCGCCTTCGTGACCGCGCGCCACATCGGCTGCCGTGACGAGGGCCTGCGAGTAATCCTTCATGGTCACGGCCTCGTGAACGAATTTTTCCATTGCCAGCACGGTTTTCCATCCGTCCGGTTCCTCTCCGGCAACTTTCTTCGCATTGGCAACAATCATCGGATCATCGCTCTGAATAAAGTTATTCGGCATACGATCCGAGTCCGTGGGTGGATTGCTCTTTTTACTCCCCTTTCCCGTAAGCGGGCGCGGGGCCGCGACCTCATCGCCGGGTGAGGGCATTCCGATCGAGGACGGGTGTTCTATTTCATTGGGGCGTACCGCCCAAACCGTCACCTCCGCCGTATGCTCATCAACGCGCTTAACCTCCTGCGATGGCCCGACAGGAAAAACGGCCAAGGGATCGTCCCCTTCGACATGCACGCGATAGCGCACGCGCTTGGTATCGTGCATGTGGGGCACGGCACGATCGATCTTGACCGCCGTGGAACTCCCCAGATCGAGCGCGGCGATTGCCGTTTTGGAAGTGGCCACTTCCCGCGTGACGCGGTAGGTCTCGATGTCCATCGTCTCGACCCAGCCCTTCACGACTTCGCCGGTGGAATCGGTCCAAACGGTACCCTTCAACTCGGTCGCCTTACCTTGCACTTCGGAGGGCAAGCGATCCACCATGGCGATTTTTAGCAGGGGCCGCGTGCCCGTGGGCAAGGCGACTTGGTCCTCACGATCCGCCGCCAACTCGGTGTCGCACACCTGATTGTTAATATAGAGGTGCCGCAGCTCGCGCCGTTCGCCGGGCTTCATCGGTTTGCGTCGCAGCGAAAGCTCCGGGGCAAGCAATCCACTCGCACCGCTCGGCCAAGCGAGTTCGAGGTTTTGCTTTTGGGACTTGTTCTCGATTTGCAGTTCCAGATGATTGCCGACAACCTTGCCGCTCGTCAGCATCGGTTCGCCCCCTTGTTGAATCTTCAACGTGTAGTCGATCAATGCACCGTCGGGGGTTTCCGTATCGTTATACTCGACCTCGAAGCCGCTTTCATCGCCAAACCGTTGTAGCTTGAGAGATGTCACTTGCCGCACTTTAAGAACATCGCGGCCATTCTCGCGGGCGTTGCGGACGACAATCTCTCCGCAACCGATGCGCTGGCCTTTGATCTGAAGCACATCCCAGACGTCCGAGTCGGCGAGCTTCGTTGAATCGTGGGAGGAACAGCCGGACATGCCCGAGCCGAGCAGCCCGCCGGCAATGGTTGCAAAGATGAATCGTTGTGCGCTTAGATTTAGCATCATCGTAGTTTACCGGCAGCGGCTGCGCGGGGCCAGCCCCCAGGGGACTTAGTAGAGATCGATCCGAGCCGCAAGCACGTCGTCTCCCTCGACCGGCTCGACGCGAAAG
>JANXOJ010000498.1 GCA_025353625.1 Planctomycetota bacterium
CCGGTCACGCGCATCAAGGGGCTTAAGGCCTCCACCACGATCTGCCCGTTCTGTGCCGTCGGCTGTGGACTGCTGGTCCATACCAAGGCCGGCAAGACGGCGCAAACGATTTACGACGACCTTTACAAGCCGGGCCTCTACCCGCAACTTTGGTTCCACTGGCAAGGCAAGCCGCTTTTGATTTGCGATCCCAAAGAGGCCGGCCCGGAGGTCGAGACTTTCTTCACGCTCCGCGATGCCCATTGGCCTTTTACGATGGTCAACACGCCCAACGCCTGGCATTGGGAAGCCACCTACCCGCAGCCTTATGGCTACGCAGACGACCCGGCCAAGCCGGAACAAGTGAATGTGTCGGTTGCTCAAAACCTGCGCGCACGCGATGGCCTCGTGACGAACATGAGTAACGGCGACGCACGAGGACGCGGATTCCACGATGGCAAGCAAGACGCCTCGCGCGCGGCCTTGGATCGCGGAGCAAACTTCGCGGAACAATGGCAACGGGCACTCAAGCTCGATCCGCCGATGGTCATGGTCACCGGCTGGAACGAATGGTACGCCGGCCGTTTTCCCGGAAATCGAACGTCGAAGTTTGTCGATCAGTACGACGAGCAGTTCAGCCGCGATATCGAACCGATGCGCGGCGGGCACGGCGACAATTTTTATTATCAGCTTGTGGCCGGGATACGCCGCTACAAGGGCGTTCCACCCATTCCCACCGCAACACCGGCCCCAATCGCGATCGACGGCCACTTCGACGATTGGAAGCCGATCTCGCCCGCGTTTCTCGATAGTTGGGACGACGCGACCCCGCGCAAACATCCAGGCATCGGCACGGCGGGTCCGTATGTCGATGCGACGGATCGCAACGATCTGGCCGTTGCCAAAGTAAGTTGGGATGCCAACAACGTCTACTTTTATATCCGCACGCGCCATGCGATGACGCCGCATACCGAGCCGAACTGGATGCTACTTTACCTGGACATCGATTCCAAAGAAACGAAACGCTGGCTCGGATACAACTTCGTCGTCAATCGCAGCAATGTTGGCCCCCAAACAACGACCTTGGAGCGATGCCTGGGCGGATTCCATTGGGGTTTGCCGCTGGAAATATCCTACCGCGCGGTCGGCAATGAGATGGAGCTTGCCATTCCACGATCGGCATTGGGATTATCGAATCTTCCGGCCACGATCGATTTCAAATGGGCCGACAACTGTGGGGCAAGCGGCGATGCGAGCGATTTCCTCCTTCACGGCGACGTTGCGCCGAACGGACGGTTTAATTTTCGCGTCCAGCTAGCAAAATAAGGAGAACCGTTGAGCGGAATGAAGCAGCAAGTGCATTCGATTGCCAAGAAACGCCCCCGCCGCGTCGATCGCGGCGGAGCGCAAGGTTGGATGGCCGTCTATTGCTGCTTCTGCTGCAATTCCACCTGTTGCCGCAGCTTGGCGATTTGCTCCTCGCTCAGGCCATCCAAAAGTTGTCCGGCCGTTTCCCGCTGTAACTTCTGCATCTTTTCACCGGCCCGTTCGTAGACGCTCATCAACTTTTGCCGTTGCTCGGCATCCAGGCCCAACTTCTCCTGAGCGGCCGGATTTGCAAGCATTTGGCCGACGGCCATTTCAAAACTGATCGTCTGGATGGTACGCAATTGCTGCGGCGTGAGAATCGCTTCTCCCTTTCGCTGCGTGCCGCGAGCCATCTGGCCGATCTGTTCGCGGAGTTCGACAGATTGCTTCTGCTGCTCTTCCGGCGGAAGCTCGCGAAGCGGCGCGACTGCCTTCTGAACGGCGGCCTGGTAGCCGTCGGAGAGTGCCTTGAGTTGCTGCTTTTGTTCTGCCGATAGGCCGATCTCACGCTGCACGCTCTCCATGCTCAAGGGTGCCAGCCCTGGGACCATCCAGTATTTGCTGGGCGGCATGGTTGATTTGCCGCCAGCGGGCGGCCGCGCGGCAGCCGAAGCGGGCCGACTGGGTGCCGGATTCCGCGGCGGCTGAGCCGAAGCCCCTTGAACCACCAGCCCAACGGCAACAAAAGTAACGGTGACAAAAACGCTCGACGAGCGAGGCCGGGAACGCAACATGTTTTAATCTCCTTGTAGTTTCATTTTTCGTGGGTTCGGTCCTGCGCAATCTCTTATATACGCGGCCCAGTGCCAACTGCGACACCATTCTAAGCGCACTACGCCAAGATTTGTAGGCTGGTGGCTGAAAAATCGGATTTTGGCGGCCCGATTTTCATTTACTTCGATTCACTGGAGTTGCCGAAAGCGAGGCATCCAACTCCCGCGTGCCGGGCTTGAAGTGCGGCCAGGCACTCGTGTAGCCCACCGGAGTATGCTTCCGCTCGAGTTCGGAAAGCGTCAAAAGCAATTCCTTGGCAAGTGCTTCGTCGATCCGGCCAACCACGTCCTCGATCTGCTTCGTGCCGGACGCGACCCCATCGCAGCGAATCAGATGAACGCCAAACGGCGAACGAATCGGCGGGCTGATCTCGCCGGCCTTGAGCGCGAAGGCGGCGCGCGAAAACGACTCGTCCATCGGCTCCTGACGGCGGATCGTGCCCAACTTTCCGCCCCGTTCGCGGCTTGGGCCGGCCGAGTATTGCTTTGCGGCGGCAGCGAAGTCGAGCTTACCGGATGCGATCTCCTCGCGAATCGACGCGGCCTTGTTGGTCAGTTCCGCGATTGCCTCCGAACCGGCTCCGGCCGGGGCCTGCAAGAGAATGTGGCTGACCGTCAGTTCCGTGCCGTCGAGCTCTCGATGGTGCTCCTTAAACCACGATGCCCGCCGTTGGGCCGTTCGGTACTTGGCCAAGTAGCCGTCCCAAACGAGTCGCCAGACGACCTGCCGCTCCAGATCGGCCTCCGCGATCCGTTCCGCCTTGAGGACATCGGCCACCTTGCGGCCCTGGGCAGCCAGTTGGGACTGCATGTGTTTCTTTGCTTTGGCGATTTCTTGGCTGCCCGGTGCCGCGCCGGTTCGCTGGGCATAGGCCACCACGAGCCGACGCGAAATGATTTCTTCCAAGACTTGGGCCCGTGCCATCGGCAACATCGCCCCGGTCGGCATCTTGCCCTCGAACACAGCCTCCATCAGCCGCCGAGCCTCGGTCACTTCAATCGCCTCATCGCCCACGCGAGCGGCAATAATCGGCTTGCTCGCTTCTTCAGCCAATACCAGTGCGGCAGAGTTCGCCAGAAGACCCAGGGTAAGAAAAAGTAGTTTCGTGTGCCCGCTCATCGGTTTCAGTCCTTGCGATGCGTCGTTGGGAATTGCATTTCTGGTTCACAGATATTTTAGCACAAACGGCGACTCGAGAAAAAAGTTGATCCGCCGCACCGCGTTCGACGCGGTGGGGGTGTTTTCGTCGCGTGAGGAGGGCGCGTCAGATTTCCCGTCAATTTTCACTACCGGTGCAAGCCAAGTCGAAGCGGGCACGACACGATTCAAGGTCGTTTCGGCGTGCCGAAGTTCGGCCTGGGCACCGCACTTCAAAAGGGCTGCGGGCTTGCTTACCGTCCTGTGGGGCGGTTATGCTAACGGCTGCCGAATCGAAACCCCAACGCAGCCTTTACAAGGAACCGAGTGCGATGATTATCAGCGGACTTTCCGGAAACGAAATTTATTGTCTGGCAAAGAAGAATTTCGCGCCGGGGCGAATCGTGGTCGGCAACAGCGTCTACTCGCTGGGGGCGGTGCGCGGTATCACCAGCGGCATTCGCACCTTCACCGGCGGTGAAATTCATTCGCTTACGGAGCTTATCTCCGATGGTCGCCATGCGGCTATCGGGCGGCTGGAAAAAGAAGCTGCCGAGCACAGTGCCAGCGGCGTGACCGGCGTCTCATCGGAACTGAAGCGCGTTCGCGGGCTGCACGAATTTCTGGCCCTGGGAACCTCGATCCACAATCGGCAATCGACCGCGCCGTTTTTCACCACGGCCTGCTCCGGTCAAGACCTGTTCTGCCAACTCGATTCCGGCTACGAGCCGAGGCACTTCGTCATCGGCAACGTCTGCTATGCCCTGGGCGTCGGTCGCGGATTGATGGGCATGGTCCGCACGTTTGCCGGCGGCGAGGTCAAGGAATACTCCGATATGTACAACCACACGCGGCACCTGGCCCTGGAGCGGCTGGAGGCCGAAGCGGTCGAACGCGGCGCGAACTCCGTGGTCGATGTTACCACGCGGATACTACCCTTCGGGCCTGGCGTCCGCGAGATGCTCATGGTCGGCACCGCCTCCTTCAACCCGGCCTTGGGGCAACTTGCCAAGCCGGTCACTTCCGAGCTTACCGGCGAAGAGCTTTGGAACCTCACGTCGCTCGGCTACAGCCCGATGCGGCTGATGCTCGGCTCATCGGTCTATGCACTCGGTTTCGGCGGCGGCGTCAAGGCGTTCTTCAGCTCCTTCTCGCGCGGCGAAGTCACGGCGGTCACGAGGTTGATTTATGAAGCCCGCGAGAATTGTCTGGCGCACATCGAACGCGAGGCGACCGATTTGAAGGCCGACGCCATCATCGGCGTCAAGGTTTTCATCTACGAAGTCAGCAGCGGCTTGGTCGAGGTGATGGCGATCGGCACGGCCATTAAGAAGAACAATGCCGTGAAGACGCAGACGGAGCAACTGCCGCCGCAGGCCATCATCCGCGACCGCGAC
>JANXOJ010000546.1 GCA_025353625.1 Planctomycetota bacterium
TGAAGGTATTGACGGTGAAGTGGATGAAGGCATATTGCTGCGTCCGATGCCATTCCATTTGACGCGGACTTGGCACGGGACCAAAGGGGGCGGGTGGCTTAGCGGCAGAGGCGGAACCGGTGGAGAGTGCGAGCAGGAAGAGAAAAGTAGGCACCGTCGTTGCCGGGTGGGAACGAGGAAGAGGGAAGGCAGATTTCATCGCGATCTCCAAAGTAAATATTTGACTACAGTTTAAGTGTTTGTCCCGGCCGTTGTCAACTGCGTTCTCAATCGAGTTCAAGATCGCTCGACCTATCGTTCGACTTCATACTGGCTGGAGGTAAAACTGTGTGGATGCCGTAGTTGGGTACTCAGCGGCGAACGGAACCTACACGATGCCGCGTTCGGGACGAGTCAGACTTGATGGCCGGTTGGTCGGCACGATCGTCGATTCGGGTCGGCGGATTTGCTTCACCTACCTGCCCGAATGGTTGGCGCGCCCCGATGCAACACCGATATCGCTTACCGTGCCGCTTCGATCCGAGCCGTATGTATCGGAGGGAGTCCACCCGCTCTTCGAGAATCTTCTTCCGGAAAGCCGGCTATTGGACATCGCGGCGCGGAAGCTCAAGATATCGAAGAAGGACACCTTCGGCCCGTTGCAATTAGCCGATGGCGCGATCGCTTGTTTCATCGAGCGAATCGACCGCCTCGACGACGCCACGCAACTGCCGCTGGAAGAATTTTGCCAACTTGCCGAGCTGGCGTCAAACGACAAGTACCACGGATCGGGCGAATTGTGCGTTCGCATCGTGCGAAAATTCACGTCCGAACCCCTGGTCGAGATTCATAAGCTCTTCAAATTGCTGCTGTTCCGTTGGTGGGCCTCCAACGGCGATCAACACGTAAAGAACCTTTCGCTCTTACCTCGCGCTACGGGCAGCGGCAACTATCTCCGGCCTACGATTTGATCTGCACGCGACTGCCAATTCCAATTCCTTCGGATAGCGATCTTGCTCTTCCGATCTGTGGTAAGTAAAGCAGCCTATCGCGGCAGTCCTGGCTCGATCTCGCGGCCTACAGCCAAATCCCCCCATCGACCGCCGTGTGCATGCTGGATGAACGAATCGCCACATTGGCGCCATCCTTAGCCTCGATCCAGGCATCTTACTTGCCCGTTGCCGCGTGGATCAATTCGCGCGTCCGATTGTCGTAGTGCGACGCGGCGGCCTCGATGGGCGATGATTCAACAACCGCGTCTACTTGCCGATGTGCCAGCAATGCCAGAAACGCGGGCACGAGGATCGTGCGGATGATGAACGTATCCAGCAGCACGCCCAGTGCCATCGCAAAGCCGAGTTCGATCATGCCCCGCAGTGTGCCGGTGGCCATCGAGCCGAAGGTGCCGGCCATGATGACGCCACAACTGGTGATGATTCCGCCGGTGCGGATGAGGGCCACGCGCAGCCCTTCGAGCGGGCCGCGACGCCGCTGTTCCTCGAAAACCCGCGTAACGAGATAGATATTGTAGTCCTCGCCCACGGCGACGAGAATTACGAAGAGGAAGATCGGCAACTTCCAATCGAGCCCCTGATAGGACGCACCGTAGAGCCAGGAAAAGATGATGTGCGTCAGCCCCAGGCTCACAAAGTAACCGAATAGCACCGTGAAAATCAAATAGAGCGAGATCAACGGCCGGCGGAGCAGGAAGATCAATACGCCCAGCACCGAGAGCGAGACCAGCACGCCCACCAGTCGCGTATCGCTCATGTTGACGGCATCGAGATCGCGGATGCCGGGCGTGATGCCGACAAAGTCGAACGATACATCGTGCCATTCGGATTTCGCCGGTTCCTTGAAATCGTGCAACCAATGTTCCAACTGCGTGAACATCCTCATGCTCTCGTGCGAAAACGGATCGTACTGGCAGATCAGGTCAAAGCGAAGCACCTCGCCCGCATAGCGGTCGTGCGAGGAAAGAAACATCGCCTTGCTGCGCGGATGGTTGGTAATCATCACGCCACGGGCACCGTGCAGCGGCTCGCCCAACGGGCTCGTCAAGCTGCGGACTTTGAGGATCGGGTTGCACGCCTCGCCGCGGCTATCGACGTAGCGGAAGTCCTTGAGAGTTTGCGTGAGCGATGCGATCCGGCCGCGCTGCTCTTGGGTATCGAAGTTGCCCCCCTTGTCCCAGACCAAGACCGTAATCGGCCCCGTTTCGCCGATGGGGAAGTATTGCTCCAGTAACTTCATGCCTTGCACGCTCGTCCGCTTGGAATTCAACTCGGCCAGCATGTCGTAGGTAATCGGCACGCCAAGGCCGTACCAAGCCGGAATCGCCAGAAACAGGAAACTGCCCACGAGGATCGAACCGGGGCGGGCGATGATTTTACGGGCCAGCCAGGGCCAAAAGCGGCCCACGTTTTTGCCGTCAAAGGCCGGATCGCCGGCTAACCGTGCATGGGTGGCGGCGATGCGACTCGCCGATTGACCCGTCGCTTTGTCGCCGATACCCAGCGGCCAGAAGACCGATCGGCCAAAGGCTCGCAACAAGGCCGGCGCGACGGTCAGACAGGCCAACAGGGCGACAACGAGCGACATGGCAATCGTGGGGCCGCCGGAGCGATACTTGCCAAAGTCGGCAAAGACCATCGCACCCAGCCCGAGGATCGTCGTCATCGCGCTGGCCGTCAAGGCATGGCCCGTTTGACTCAAAGCTTCCTCCAGCGCGGCCTTCGGCTCCAGGCCGCGTTCCAGCTCTTCGCGATAGCGGGCGATCAGGAAGAGGCAATAGTCGGTCGCCGCGCCGAAAAGTATCACGACGATAAATATCTGCGTCGTTTTGAAAATCTGGAAATCGACGCCGTGCAACTCGCACGATTGGGCCACTAGGGCTATCACATCGATCGAGACAATGAACGATGCGGCAATCGACAACAGCGGCACGAGCACCAAGCCCGGTGATCGATAAACGATCAGCAAAATCGCGATCACCAAAATAATCGTCGTTAGTTCGGTGTTGTCGATACTCTCTTTCATCGACCACAGCATGTCGGAGCCGATGGGGGCCGATCCGGTCACGCCCAATTGCAAGCCGGCCGGGAAGTCGGGATCCTTCTTTAACTCGTCAACCTGCTTGTACACGCCCTGGATGAACTTCATGTTGTCCACGGCCATGAACTCATTGTTGAGTTGCAGCAACACGAGCACGGCCTGGCCGTGCAGCCCGATCGGACTGATTAACTTCTTGCCCAGCACGTCCTCCTCATGGCTCATCACGGAAGCGACGGGCGATTTTTCGCCCTCCTTCGGTGCGAACATTTCGGCCAGATGGACGGCCATGTCCTTGTCCTCATCGCGCAAGCGGCCTTCCGGGCGGGCGACCACCAGCACAATGCTGCTCTTCGTGGCCAATTCAGGAAAGGATTCGCGCAGAAGCTCTTCGCCGCGAACGCTCGTCAAGCGCGTGGGGAGATAGGCAAAATCGCCGTCGTGCGTCACTTCGTCCCAACGCGGGGCAACGAACTTCAATGCCACGGCTACGACCACCCAGGTCGCCAATACCCAGGCCCAGTATTTCGTATTGAAGCGGGCGAACTTAGCGAACATGCCGGACGTGGTCCTTGCAGGCGAGAAAAAACGGTGCGACCGCACAAGCCTGTGCCAACGGACGCGAGATTACTATGCCATATTTACTCTATCGCCGATCATGGATCGGTGCTAAGCTTCGATCGGTTCTTTGACGATCTGCACGAAGTGAAGGTTCTTTTGAGACTCGGAGAGTTCGGCGGCCTTCTTATCGGCCTCAGCCCTTTGGCTGTACTCGAAAAGCGATATCCGCCGCATGGTCTGGTTAAACACCCCCCAAAATGCTTTGAGTCGCACTTCCTTGGCGGCCTTCGCGCGACTTTTCCGCTTGACGGGCGGTTTCTTTTCCTTAACGACTTTGACTTTGGCCTTCTTTTCGGCCTTTCCGCCCTTCGCTTCGCCCTCGGCTTCAACCCGATCTGCGGCATCCGATTCGTCGCGTAACGCTTTGCGGTTTAGTATCTTACGAGCCATGATAGACCTCAGTGCCAGGAGCAAATGAACGTAGTCGGTCGGTTCGAGCGTCGTAACGCGACGCTAACCGACCTGAAAGAACGTATTTTAGCGAATTCCACCGCAATAAGCCAGAGGAGTCAAGGAAGGTTTTCTCCCTCGGGCAGTTGAATAGGGCCGCGCGCGCACCGCGCTTGACAGCGGCCAAGTTCATCATTGAAAATGGGACTGTGGCAGTACGCATCTGGCCCGCCTTTGGTAAGGCTTAACATTCAACTGAGGAGCGTTTCATGTTACGCAAGATTCTGTTGTTGACCATGTGGCTCTTGGTCTTGTTCGCTTCGATCATCACGGTCAGCGCGTGGAGCGGGCCTCCCCCGGCGGCGAGCGGTGAACCGTTCAGCAATGCCGGTGCCAAGCCGAACGCTCATGCCAAAGGTGGTGCCAAGCCCATTGCCGCCGCCACACCTTCCGACGTTGATCCGTTCGGTGAAGCAACAGTGCCTAATCCGAAACCGAGTGCCGACGAAGCAAGGGCAATTGGCGAAATCGAGAAACTGGGCGGCCAGGTCACCGTGGATAAAAATCGTCCAGGTCACCCTGTCATTTCGGTGGTTCTTTCCAGCGACTTTTACGGAGTCGGAGCCGAAAACGTGACTGACGCTACGCTGGAGCACGTCAAAGCACTGCCGCAACTCCAATCGCTGAACCTGCGTGGCTCGAAAGTGACCGATGCCGGGTTGGAGCACCTCAAAGGACTGACGCAACTCACGGATCTGGATTTGAGTTGTACAAAGGTGACGAGCGAAGGCATGCAGCACCTTAAGGGGATGACGAAACTCAATAAGCTCGACCTTGGGCATACGGAGGTGACCGATGCCGGGCTGGAAAACCTCAAAGGACTGTCGCAACTCCAAGGGCTGGAACTGGAAGACACCAAAGTCACGGGTGCCGGGCTGGAGCACCTGAAAGGGATGACGAAACTCGAAACGCTCGACCTAGGGAATACGGAGGTGACCGATGCCGGGCTGGAGCACCTCAAAGGACTGACGAAACTCACGTATCTGTTTTTGAGTTCTACGAAGGTGACGAGCGAAGGCATGCAGCACCTCAAGGGGTTGACGCAACTCGAAACGCTCGACCTAGGGAAAACCGAGGTGACCGATGCCGGGCTGGAGCACCTCAAAGGGATGACGAAACTCACGAATCTGGATTTGAGTTCTACGAAGGTGGCGAGCAAAGGCATGCAGCACCTCAAGGGGTTGACGCAACTCAAAACGCTCCACCTAGGGCATACCGGGGTGACCGATGCCGGGTTGGCGCACCTCAAAGGGATGACGCAACTCGAAATACTGGACCTGGATGACACCAAAGTGACGGGTACCGGGCTGAAGCACCTCAAAGGCATGCGCCATCTCGCGTCGCTGAATCTTCAGGGAACCAAGGCCACCGACGGCGTAGTAGACCTCATGAAAGCCTTGCCGAATTGCCACATCGATAGTCAACCGACTCTGGCTGAGAGGGGCCAAGGCCACAAGCGGCCGGTTACTGCGGAGGCGGGATTGGGTAACGAGCCGGCAGCCAAGAAACCAGCCCCTGCGCCTCAGCCGCAGCGGTGGACCGTCTTGCGCGCGCCGCGCGCGCCGTTGCCGTTCCTTCATGTCTTGACGCCTGAAATGGCGGCGTCGCCGGAACCGTTGGCCGTGATTGACGCGTCGCTTTCCGCCGCTGAACAATCTGCTGCGGCGAAGATTAACGCTGCCTTGGCCTTGCCCACCTCGGTCGATTTTGTCGATACGCCCTTGAAGGACGTCATCGATTACATCAAAGACCTGCACAAGATCGAAATCCGACTCGACGCAGCCTGCCTGAAGGATGCGGGCGTTGAGCCCGATAATCCGGTCACGATAAATCTCAAGGGCATTTCGCTCCGCTCGGCCTTGCGGCTGTTGCTCGACGAAATGCAATTGAAGTACGTGATCCACAACGAAGTCTTGCTCATCACCTCGCCGCAGAAGGCCGACAGCGAAGAGTTCATGTCCACTAATTTGTACCCGGTGAAGGATCTGGTCTTGGTCCGCAACGGCCACCGCGAAATCGAGACGGACTTTCAACCGCTCATCGAATTGATCACGAGTTCGATCGTCACGAAGACCTGGCTAGACAAAGGCGGTGACGGAACGATTACCGCTTATCAATTTCAAGACCGCTGCCTGCTCGTGGTCAAACAGACCCCAGAGGTCCAGGAAGCCATAGCCCATTTGCTGTTGGCGTTGCGGCGGGGCGGCGTGCCCGGCGCGAAGAGCGGAGGTAAACTCCGCTTGCCAAAGCGCCCCAAAGAAGTCAGGCCCACCTACTATATATTCCCCGCCGATTCGTTGCCCCAAAGTGGCTTCGGTGGCAGTGTGGGCGTCGTCGGCATGATGGGCCTGGGCGGAATGGGAGGCGGCGGAATGAAGGGCACGGGCGGCATGGGAGACATGGGGGGCGGATTCTTTTATGTCTCGCCTGAAAAGATCGCCCCCGCGACGTCTTCGTCACCACAGTCCGTTGCGCCTCCCAAGGTCATCCCGAACGATGTTTTGCGCTAGCGCAGCCCGGAACAGCTCGGCGGTACTGGACTCAACAGCAGCCCAATCGGTGCCCCGCGCGCTACGGCACGCCGAAGCGCCGCCAACTCCGCTTCCCAATCCAAACCCCGGACGTGCTGCCGCCAATTTCTCGGCAAGAGCACCGGTCCCTCGCCGCCAAAGGCTCGACCATCGCCATTCTTCGCAAAAATGCGATCGCGCACCTCAGCCCGATTGAGCAAAAGTTATACATAACCGCTGCCGGCAAATCGTAAACGTCGCGGCACGACGCTAATTAACTGCTTTTTCCTCGCACCGGCCAAGATCAAAGAATCCCGACCCTTTTCGTCCTTTTCCTCTGGAAGGGCTTCGCCAAATCGCAAAAAGGATTACGGGACAATTTCGCCCTCATCAAAAATTCTTCATAGGACTGTTGACTCGCAAGCCGATAATCGTATAATGGCATGCGATTTCGTTAATCTACCGCGTCGTACCTGCGTTATGCTTTCCAAGACTGCATTGCATGCCCTTCGGGCGATGACTGTGCTAGCCGAGCTTCCCAAAGGGAGTTTTGCCGGTACCGTGGACGTTGCCGAGTGCATCGATGCCCCGCGAAATTATTTGGGGAAGCTATTGCAAACCCTAGCGGAAGCCGGGATGGTCGAGTCGCAAAAAGGCAAAGGCGGCGGTTTCCGGCTTACGCGCGGGGCGACAAAAATCACGATCTTCGATATCGTCGAACCAATCGATCACGTCAGCCGCTGGCAAGGATGTTTCATGGGTCGTTCAAAGTGCAATTCTGAGAATTCGTGTGCTGTCCATGGCCGCTGGCAAGCAGTTCGAGATCCATATCTCGCATTCCTAAAAGAGACAACCCTAGCCGACTTGGCCAGGATGCCGTCTCACAAAACCTCAAACAAATAACTCCAAAACATTCGCTTCAAACAAACGCACGCCATAAAATAAGATATTCACATGCGATTACGTCTTATTTGGCGAAAGCAAGATGTTCAGAAAAGTTTGATCGCTCCCATTTTTAGTCCTAGGAGGGCACATGACATGTCAACGCTACTCAACGACAATACAACGATTCGCGAGCTTGTCGGCCGCTATCCGCAAACTCGCATGGTATTTGAAAATCATGGCATCGACTTTTGTTGTGGCGGCGGCAAAAGTTTGATC
>JANXOJ010000605.1 GCA_025353625.1 Planctomycetota bacterium
CAAAACTCAGGTGAACCGTCAACGGGGACTCGCCGCCATAAAACAGTGTTGATTCCACAAAGGAACTGCCAACCGTCGCAGATGAAGAACGTAGGTTCGTCGTGAATAAGGCATCGAGACCAGTCCCAAGGAAATAATTTCCCTCCGGTAGACCGGGGCTCGGAAATTGTCCGATCGACTGATCGACCGTGTAGCCAAACGTGACCGAGGAAAGTCCGTCAACATTTGAATTGGCGGTTATGCTCCCGCTTCCATCGACTGAAAATCCGTTGCTTCTCCTGTTGGGAGCCATGCCGCCATCCGCGTACGTACCGCCGTTTGCAAAGGGGCTGGTCGCATACGCGGGAGCACCAAACGGGGAAAGAACAGCCAGCGCATGCGCGCTGCTTGCCGACAGTCCGCAAAGCGATGCCCCGAAGAGTGCGACGGTCAGGCGACGAATTAGGCGACCATTCACCATTTAATCTCCTCGAATGAAACCCGGTATTTACAACGGATCAGTCGGCCAGATTGCTCGAACCCAAAGCAGTCCGACTGAGAACGATGCGACGAATCGCATCGCGCTGTTCAGTGCTCCATGCACGGGACTTTGAAGTGCCGCCGACATTACCGCGACGACCCCGCACCACGCTCGCCCCCACCCAGCCAGCACCTAGCAGACCCCAAACGATCAGGCTGGCAGGCTCGGGAATCGAAGTTGCGGTTTCGTCAACTTCCACACTGCCGGTGAATTTGTTGGTGGGAGTAACGTAGTTGTAGAAATCGAGCGTAGTAACCAATTTGATGATCGTGCCGATCGGAAGTCCCGAAGGGCCAAAATCAAATAGCACTTGACCCGGGCTCTTGGTAACTCCCGCAGTGATCTGCGTTGCACTACCGTTTATCGAGTAGTATGCGGCGAGTGGACTCGTGTCGTTAAAGAACCAAAGCTGGTTGGGTCCGTAGGGCGAAACTTTGACGTTTTCCGTCCAGGTGCCAATCGCGCTGGGGCCGGTGTATTGGATGTATTCGGTTAGGGTCACGTCGTGCTTAACGGGGTTTGACGCAGTAATCAGCGACGCGGGCAAGAGCTTCTGCCAGTAGCCTTGCACCGGTGAGACCCCGACGTCGGCCGGCGTCCCCAGCGATGCGATGGTCCAACTCGGACTCCCGTTCGTGGCCGTCGTTGCTGCCGTCGTGGTGGCTGCCACGGAATTCGCATTGCCTACCGTAATCGAGATCGCACCAAAAGCCGATGGTGCCGTGCTGCATAGGGCTGCCAAGAGGCCAAGCCGGAGAGTCGACGATTTAATTCCGTAGCACTTCATTTTTCACCAATGTTCTGATTCGCGGGGTTGCGTTACTGTTTTATCCGTCACCGAATCGGGCAGGTTTGCGGTTTCCCACCTTACAAGAGCCTGTAGACCGCCAGGCGATCAATCCTGACACGTCAAATCACTTTTTTCCTGAAATTCCGTAAATATAGCCCTTGCGTATAACATAACACCATCCTATGGATGGGTATCTTGACCCCGCGTTTCGATCTCCCGGGCCGAAAAACCGTTTGTGGGAAGATGAATCCAACTTCACCAGCCCGTTAAGATCGTCACGTGTCCGTCGGGCTTGAAGGAGAGATCGTTCGTCAACAGAACTTTCTCAAGGGTATGTTTTGTACGATTCTCAATCGACAAAGTGTGCGTACCCTCGGTCAGTGGGAACCTGCCCCATTGGTCGTACGTAAACCACGCATTCTCGCCGAGGCCATCGAACACGCACGACCACGTGACCACCGGAGCGTTGTCGATTTTCAGATTCATATACTGGCCGCTTTGCTTGCCGGCTTGAAGTTTGAACCATACCACATACGTACCGGCTTGGGGAATTTGGAACTTCACTTGCGCGGCAGGTGCGATTTCCAATAGTTCGCGTTTCAGGGGCGGCATATCGACCTTCACGGTCGCCGATGGCGGCGATTCGTTTCCGCCGCAATCGACCCTCGTAACGCGGTAGTAGACCGTTTCGC
The DNA here is from genome assembly GCA_025353625.1 of Planctomycetota bacterium. Lineage (GTDB taxonomy): Bacteria > Planctomycetota > Planctomycetia > Pirellulales > Thermoguttaceae > JANXQG01. The sequence continues at coordinate 2,003 of JANXOJ010000605.1, forward strand.
CCGGTTTGAGAGCCCAGTCGTAATAGCCGGCCGCGTTGGGCGACGCGACGAGCGTATCCTGGGCGACGGCAAAATCGGCTTTGCGTCCACAGTAGAGGTTGTAGTGCCGGAACGTCGGCTCCACCACGAGATTCCAAGTGAGTTCCACGGTATAGGGGGATTTTGGCGTGGCCGAAAGGCCCCGAACGACCGACTGAAGCGGCCAAAGAATGGGAGGTGATTTTTCGGGATGGAAATCGGCATCCTCGGTCAGGGCGAGGCAGTCGATGGCACTGCCGAATTGTCGGCTCGATAGCATGGCGGTCGATTTCTCGGCGGCTGGAACGACGGTTCCGGCGAAACGCTTCCACGTCCAGGCCGGGGCACGCGGAACGTTCAAGCTCACCGACTTTTTGCCCACCGCAAGCTGAAATTGGGCCGCCGGTTCGCCTTTGACCCGAGCCCAAACAAAGTAGGGCCGATTCGTTGACGGCAGGTCGAGATCGATCGCTGCCGTCCCGTCGCCATCGTGCCCCTTGTCATCGTGCGACCGCATCCAGAGGTAGTGCAGCCCCGCGGCCGTTCCATCGAAGGCGACCCACATCTTCGCATTGCATCGCCCCCCTTCCGCTTCGACAAAGACCGTTCGTTTCCCGTCTTTGGACTCCGTCTTCTCGGCGGCAACCGCTTCGCGGCTGAGACTGCTTTCAATTCCTGAGTACTCGATGGCCGAAACGGCATAAAAGACGGGCTGACCCGGCAGGCTGCTGACCGCATCCGTATAATCGGCGACCTCAACGGGGCGATCTGCGATCGGCACGTAGCCGTAGCCGCTATGGGAACTACGGTAGACGCGATAACCGGCGATCTCGGCATGGTGTTGCGGCACCTGCCAAGAAAGATGGACGCCGTTAGCCTCCATTTTGGCACGTACTTCGCGTGGCACGTCGGGCAGTCGAGCGACGACGTAGAAAATATCGACGCGGCCGAGCATGTTGGAGTTGAATAAGACCTTCGTACCGTCGGGGCTGGCGTCCGCATTGTCCAACGTGGACGAAGGTTTCAGGCCCGTATAGCAGATTCGATAGCGATTGACGGCTCCCTCCGGTGACGGCTCGATGGAGAAGGCGTTGATTTCCGATAGATAGGGGGCCGCGACGATGCGCGTAGCATAGACCCAGGGCCGATCTTTGGGCATCCAGGTGAGATAGCCGTTGTAGTGCAGCGGAATGTCGTAGTACTCGATTCCCGGCTTGGCGAAGATCGGCTCCTTGGGGCGCCACGCATCGCCGTCGATCCGCGTGATATAACCGTCGGTGTGTACGCCGCGATCGTAGCCTACGTCGCCGTGATTCCAATCGAATTGGACCGGAACCTTGGTGATGCGTTTGCCGTCAAAATCGCACTGCACGAAGCCCTCTTTGCGATAGCGTTCTTCGTACCAGAACATGATGGCCTTTTGCGAGGGATGGAATTGGTAGGAATCGTGGATCGCTTCGGTGACCGGGATTTCGTGGTATTCCTTGCCGTCGACGCCGACGATCCACAACCCAGGCCCCCCACGATCCAACTCCCCGCGGCCCATCAAGTATTTGCCGTCGAGCGAAATCTTCAGATGAATGCACCCTTTGGTTACGCGCACGATTTGCCGAGCCTTGCCGCTGGCGAGATCGAACGCGACCAATTTATTGTCGCCGGTCATCCCGTAGCAGAGACTGGGATCGCTTGGGGAGCAGACCAGTTTTCGGACCATGGAAAGCTCGTGAAACGCATTTCGCAATTGCAGGCCGTCGCTGCGAACCACCGTGGGGCCATGCGTCGCCGTGGAACTTTCCCACATGCCCGGACGGCGGCGAAAGACGATGTACCGGCCATCCGCGCTCCAATTCCCACGGAAGTAGGAAAGCTGATTTGCCCATGGGTCGTTCGTCAAGCGGACGATCGTCGCACCGGAATCGACGTCGTGGAAAACGACGCGCTCGGTCTGCCACGTGCCATCCTCGGGCAGCGACCGCAATGCGTTATACGGTTTGACGCCGTAGCGGCCGGCAAGTTCCTTGAGCCCTTGAATACTGCGGCCGTCGCCGTCCTGGGCAAGTTGATACCGCCCAACGCCATCGTAGACCTTGGACGGTGCGATGCTGGGAGGCATCGGGGCCGCGAAGCCCTGCGCGCGGACCAGAACGAAGAGGATGGCGGCTAGTAGGGCACGACCTAGGGGCATGACGGAGGTTCGCTTCCTTCGACGGCGGGTGTTGGGATGATTCGCTCGCGAAATCGACGGTCGCTTCGCGGACGCATGAGATCGGCCAGACGTCGCGGAAGCGACAATGCGGCCCGTTGGACCAGTCGGCGGTCGTCGGACGAGACGACGCCGGTGAGGCAAATGGCCGCCAACCAGGCCAGCATCAAGAGGCATTTCAAGAGAAACGCCGCGACGCCTAGATCGAGTTGCGACGCGGCGAAGTGGGCGGCAGACGACAACCCGACCAGAGTAAGAATCCTCGTCCATTCGTAATGCACCTTAAAGACCCGTTGGGCAACAACGTAGGTAATGAGGGCCATCGCCGCATACCCAAGCATCGCGCCGTAGACCGCCCCCTGGATGGAATAGCGGGGCACGAGTACCGCATAGAGGCCGATGATCGTGGCGGTGCCGGCGAGTGCGGTCCAAGGCTTGAGGTGCGTCTTTCGCCGTACGTAAAACACGCCCTCCATGAACGTGCCGGCAAACATGCAGCCGTTGGCCAGGAGCATGGGGGCGATCACGCTTCCCGCGCCGGTATATGCGGCGCTGCTCAAGACGTGGAGTGCCTCGCGGTGGAAGAGGCATAGACCGGTAGCCACCAAGGCATACGCGATGAGAATGCGCGTCAGCATCCGCGCGACGAGATGCGGCGCGTCGGGCCGCTCAAAGGTCGCATACATTTGTGCCGACCAGACCTTGAAGAGGGGTTGCCACGTCATCATCCCGACTGCGGCGGCGATCTTGCAGCCCAAAGCGTAAATGCCGAGAGCGGCCGTTCCGGCCGTTCCCACGAGAAAGAAGCGATCGCCGTTGTAGAGAACGAAGAAGCAGAGGCCGGTGGGAATGAAGGGGAGGCTGAAGATGGCTATTTCCCGGCACTTCCGCCAATCGATCGACGGGGAACCCCGCTTGAGTTCGCGCCGCGTCAGGAAAATGCCGAACGGAATGAACGTCAGAAGCAACGATCCATAGACGCCCCACACACCCCAATGCAGCACCGCGACAAAGAGAATTGCAAGGGCAACGCGAACGACGAGTATGAGAACGCTGACCGCGACGAAGGCCAGCGATTCGACGCGGGCCTGCATGAGGCATAGCGGAACGACGAGAAACAATTCGGCAAGGACGGTGACGACGCCGAAGATCAGGAGCCGGGAGTCTTCCATTCCTAGCAGCGGAGCGAGAATCGGCGATAGCGCGATAATGGTCAAGCTGGCGAGCGAGAAAATCGCGACGAGGAAGGCCGTGATCGTGATCGCTACCCGCTGGCGATCGGCTTCATCGGTCGCTTGCAAGTAGAAGGCGAAGGCGGCCTGGCGGACCCCGGTGGTCATCAAGCAGATGTTGATGATCTGCCCGATGCGCTCGATCACCTCCATGACGCCGTAGTCCGAGGGAGAAAGGCAGTGGGTATAGAGCGGCAGCAGCACAACGCCGGCAAGTTGTACGACAACTCCCCCAATGCCATAAATGGCGGCGGAGGTCAGGAAGTGGCGCGGCGTGCGGTTGATATCCATCGCGTGTGAGTTGAAATGTACCTAAGAGCGATTTTGCAGGTCGATAAAATCGGAGGCCGCAGTAGACCGGCAGAAAAGGAACTTCCCGGATGGTTCTGCGGCCAGCGCATCGACAAATTCATGCTCGATCTTCACGTTCGCACCCAGATAGAGCCGCGTCTGGGCGTTGAGAAACTCCAAATCCTCCGGCGTCGGGCCGTTGCCGTCGCGCTTAACGATCTTGAAGAGCACGCGTCCGACGGTCTCTTGCCAAATCTGGACCTGTCCCAGTCCGGGCCGCTTGGCAACCATCACCACGGTTAGCGCGGCACCGGAGACGAGACGCCCATCCGCGCCCACTAAAAAATCGGTCGCGCGGCCTTGGAGTCCTTCGATTCGCGGAAGTCCGCGACCGCACGGGCAGGCACCGCTGGCGGGAACCGCCCTATCGCCGATACGATAGCGGATCAGCGGCATCGCCAGGTTCAAGAGGTCGGTGACGACGACCTCGCCGGCTTCGCCCGGCTGCGCCGGTCGGTCGCCGCAAACGACTTCCACGTACAGCCCCTCGGCCATGATGTGCATGCCGCGATGTTCGGCACACTCGCTGGCAATCACGGAGACCTCGCGGCAGCCGTAGCGGTTGAAAACGCGGCAGCCGAAAACGCCTTCGATCAACGCGCGGCTTTCCGGCTCTAGGACTTCGGCGGTCGCGACGATGGCGTGGGGCCGGTGGGCCGGCAGGCCGTTCGATTTGAGGTACTGCGCCAAGAGCTTGAGCGAATTGGCATAGCCGATGAGTATTTTGGGGCGAAACTGCGTAAGTCGCGCGTGAAAGTCCCGCAGTCCCCTTTCGGTAATCATCGCCGTATTCAACGCCACCGTTCGATCGATGAACCAGTTGCGAAGCCGTTGCTTGATGCCATTTTGCGGAACGTCGCGGGCCGCTCCCCACAGGCTGCCAACCTTGTCGCCGAACTCCCAGCCCGCCCAGCGATTGTGGCGCCAAGTGGCCGCTTTGCGCGTCCAGACGCGGTCTTGACTCAGGAAGAACGACAGCGGCGTGCCGGTCGATCCGCCGGTAAGGTTTGGAATCAGATCGCGGCGCGGCCAGTTTGCAGCAACCATCTCGTCGCGGTAGTCCTGAATGTGCCGCTTCTCAAGAATGGGGATGGCGCGCAGATCATCGAGCGAGCGCACGTCGCTCGGTACGATTCCCGCCGCTTCAAACTGTCGGCGGTAAAAGGGGCAGCGATTGAACGCATGGTCCACGAGACGCTTCAGGCGTTGCAGCGCAAGTTCCGCAAGCTCTTCTTTGGGCAGATACTGCGTCCGCTCGAATTCGCGGAGGTAGCGCGACTCGGCCGCATCGCCGCTGCGCCAGCGATCCAGCGGATAGAGCACGTGCCGGACTAGGTTGGAATACATTGGCTTTTCGCTCTTGGGGCTAAGTTCCAAGCCCCAACTCTTCATCCTTCATTTCGTTAATGCAGAAGCGATACTTGCCCGATTTCTCGTGTGGGATCCCATCGACCTCCTGCAACGTGACGCGCATTGCTCCGCGAAAGGCCCGCGCGACGACCTCTTGCACGTGTGCGGATTCAAGTATCTGCGAATCGCTCTTCTTGATGCGAATGGTCAAATGGTCTCGAGCATCCTGCACGATTTGCAGTTGCCCAACATCGGGCCCCGCGACGAGCAAATAATGGCACAGCGACGCGCCGGATACGTACGATCCATCGTAGGGCGAAACGACGAAATCGGAAATGCGCCCTGCCTGCATCGCCATTCGCGGCAGCGTGCGACCGCAGGAACAGGCCCCTTCCAACGGAATGCCCACGTCCTCTATGGCATAGCGAATGAACGGCATACCATAGTTGTCGAGGTCCGTCACCAAGATCTGGCCGGGCTCGCCGGTTGCCACGGGCTGCCCGTCGCGCTCAAATTCCAGATAGAGACAATCGGCATTGATGTGCAAGCCATCGTGCGCCTCGCATTCGCAAGCATGCTGACCGCATTCCCGCGACGCATAGCAATCGAACACCGGGCAACCGAAAACTTCTTCAAACAGGCGGCGATGGGGGGCAAGTAGAGGTTCACCGGTGGTCAAGACGGCAGCCGGCCGAATGGGAGCCGACCCTTTGGGGCCGAACCGATTCGATGCGCGGATGAACTTGGCGAGAATGACCAACGGGTTGGGAAAAGCACGTATCAACTTGGGACGATAGCGGCCAAGCGATCGAGCGTGATGCTCGAGGGTTGGCTCATCGAGGCTGCCGGAAAGGAGTATCAAGGATCGATCGACGAAAGTTCGCCGCAGCCGCTGCTTGACGCCTTCGCGGGCTGCGAAGTCCTGGATCGCAGGCCAAACGTAGGCGACTTTCTCGCCGATCTTCCAACCGGTCCAGCCATCAAATCGAAACTGTGCGGCGTTTTTGATATTCAGGCAAGCGTTGTCGCGAACGAACGGCGTGTGCCTGCCAGTCGATCCACCGCTCGCTCGATGGTGTAACGCCTCCTTGGGGATATTGGTTGCAATTAACGCATCGTGGCAACGGACGAGGTCGGTTTTGGCGAGGGGCGGAATGCGGCGCAGGTCGTCGAAGCTACGGATATCGTCGGGTGCTAGCCCGGCATCGCGAAACCGTTGGCGGTAGAAGGGAACGTTGGTAAACGCATGGTCGAGAATCGCCTTGAGTTTCCGCCAGCGGCCGTCGTTCAAGCGATCGACGGGGGCGTACTCCGTACTCTCCAGGTCTCGCAAGCCGCAGAGTATCCGCGTCCCCTCCCGCCACTCGTTGAGAGGATAGAGGCCGCGACGAATGAGGGAGCTAAGCATGGACTGGGAGATTCCTATTTCTTCAAGCATATCCGCTTGAGGTTCTTAAGATTCGCCGCCGCACGTCGAGGGACGAGCGTATAAAGAAAGCCGCGATAGGCTTTCCAATTTCCGCTCCATGCCCTCCAAGCCCTTTGGAAGTGCAAGCGTGCCTCGGCGGAAGATTCGCGTCCCCAATGCCATTCGCCGACGCGAAATTCGGCATCGGAGAGTGCCCGTCGCACGACCGCTTTCCAATCCGCTGCACGGTCCTCGCCGCGTTTCAGCAGCCCCTCGTACAACGCGATCCTTCGGCGGAAGCGGTTGAAATGGTCTGCCGATTGATTCGTGGCGTGCATGCGGCGCAATGTGGTGGCTAGCCCCTGGTAGGCCAATTCGCCTCCATGCGACAGAATTTCGAGAAACAGTCCGATATCGTCCACGCCGGGTGCTTCAACGTCGAGTTGAATCGCGTGCTGCCCGAGAAATTCCCGCCGCACCATGAAGGTCGACAGGAGCGGAACGTCCCGACCCGTGACCGCGTGGAGCAGCGACCGCACATCCGCGATGCCCGGATGCAAGGAGGCATACGAAACGCGCGACGAGCCACGTTCGTCAAACTTGTCGGCAAACTTGTCGTCACACTTGTCGGCAAACTCTTCGGCATCGGAGTAGACTCCCACGACGTGCGGGCGTGCCCGCAAGAACTCGACTTGCGAGGAGACCTTTTCGGGCTTCCAGAGATCGTCCTGATCCAAGAATGCGGCGAACTCGCCGTTGGCGTGTTGCAAAGCGGAGTTCCGCGCTGCCGCGACGCCGCGATTGGGTTGCCGGATAACCCGCAGCCGCGCGTCGTGCATCCCTTGCAGAATCGTCTCCGTGGCATCGGTACTGCCGTCGTCGACGACGATGATTTGCAGCTCGCGGTAGGTTTGCGCCAAAACGCTAAGGACGCATTGCTCGATCCACGGTGCGCCGTTATAGGCTGGAATTACGACCGAGACGAGGCCGGGCGAAGCGGGCGTCTTGGGTTGCGTTTCGGCGACCATTCGTTCCGGATCCAAACGACTCATTTCTTGCGTGCGATCACCAGCAACGACGGCGTTTGCCGTCGCGGGTAGGGGGTGAATGAAAATTCGACAATCAGCCCGTGGTTCGCGAGCAGTTCCGACAGATGGGCCCGATCGTAGCCGCTCTTGTGGAACATCCCTTGGTGCTCTTGCGAGCCGTAGAGCATTTTAAGGACGTAGTCCCTCTCGTAGTTGCAGGCGCGGAGTCGATGCCACCAAGCGAGCTTGCCCCAACGCGATGCCACCCTGCCCAAGTCGGGACACGTCAAGACCAGGTAGCCTCCCGGTTTGAGCACACGGGACCATTCTGCCACGGCCCCAGCCGCCTCGACAAACGAGAGGTGTTCGATCATGTGGTGCGACTCGATATAGTCGATGGAGCCGTCGGCAAAACCTTCCAGATTTCTGGCATCGACTTTTCGGTCGGCCTTTTCGTCGAAGAGGTCGCAATTGATAAGCCCGTGAATTTTTTGTGATCCCGCGCCGAGGTGGAGGCCCACTTCGGCAGCCGCTCGCATCTTTTCCAGCAGGGCATCGATGGCTCGGCGAACGGAGGCCGTGCCGCGACACCAGGTTTTTGGATAGGCGATTTTCATACGGTGCTGGCTTCCGCTAAAATAGATTCGAGATGCCGCGCGGCATCGGCGGCGGGCGTTTCGTGCATACCTTGAAGGTAGTGGTAATAGTGGTCTTTTAAGAAGCGCAGTGCCAACGCGGCAAATGCCCCGTACCACAGCCAAGTCGAACGAAACAAATTGTGGCCGGCAAGCCCAAAAAACAATAGCTGAAGCACGCCAATACCCGCGGCCGCAACCACGCGATAGCAGAAGTCCACATCCCGACGGGCGGGTAGCAGGCGATGGAGCCGCCTTGCTTCCAGATAGTTTAGCAGGTAGCAAACGACCATTGCGATTAGGGAGACCGCTCCTAGAGTTCCCAATTCTGAAATCGTTTGGCCGTACAAGGTATGGGATTGCATTCCCGTGCCGCTCACGATGGGAAAGCAAGCTGGGCCTACTCCGCAAACCGGGTTGTCCTTCCAGATATCGACCGCGAGCATAAAGAAAATTCCTCGAGCGTCCGCCGATACCTGGGCATTTGCCGGGCCGGCGGATGGATCGACGATCGTCAGGTAGCGGTTTTGGAGTCTCTCGGGAAGGCTGTACCAAACGGCGGGAGTGCCGAAGACCATCAGCATCACGAGGTACCACCGATACTTGCTGAGCAGCCCCCCCGCGACGGCAAGCAAGACCACGCCTAAAAAGCCCGATCGCGAACCGGTCAGAAAAATACAGAGGCCCGCTAGGGTTACGGCACCGACCAGGGCAACGTAGTGCCACTTCCTCCGCGCGAGTGCTAAAACTGGCAAGAGCATGGCGAGCCCGTAGTTCACCGATGCCGCCAAGGCATTCGGGTCGGACGAGTCGACGCCGTTCATACGCCAGACGCCCATGCGAAATTCGCCTCGACCGCACGCGTACTCGCGGAGCGAATGTAGTTCGTAGAGGCCCATGATGACGGCAAAGGCGACGATGAGAATGCGCAGTTCCCGTTCTTCGCGAACCGACGACAGAACGAGAACGTAGAAGAGGAGAACCTTGAACCAGTTTTGTACTGCGACGTTGTCGAAGTCGGTATATTGGCTGAGGAACGTGGCCAGGATGACGCTGCCGGCCAGCAAACCAATTCCCCAGGTGACGCGATTGCGAGTCCAAGTTTTTCTCGCGCCGAAGGCCCAATAGGCGAGGGTCGCCAACATGTAAACCCGTTCGATGTGCAAGTCGACCAAGAAAGGCCAGATTTCAAACGGCCTGTGGATGAAGAGCCATAAGTATCCAACGAGGAGCCAGATCATGCGTTGCCGCCCTCCGACAGTCCCAAGGGGGCCGACGAACTGGCGGCGAGATCAACCGCAGTCGTTTTTCTAACGGTCGCCGGGTTGCCGACGGCCACCGAATGCGGCGGAATCGCCTTGACCACCACACTTCCGGCACCGATGACGCAGTCCCGGCCCACGTCGGCCATGATGACCGTGCTGTTTCCAATCCACGCATTGCAACCAATATGTACCTTGCTGAAGGTGCCGCCCTGGTGGCGGCGGGCGACGGCGATGTCTACCACGGCGGCGTCTGCCGCGCGGCCCCCGGTCTGCTGGTGTTGCCGCCGCCCACTGAGGATATCGACGTTGCTACCGATCAGCGCATCGTCGCCGATCTCGCACATGCCGATGCTGCATCGACCGCCAATATAGACGCCGTTGCCGATTTTGACCTGCCGATGCGGGAACCAAGTGGCACAGCCAATGCTGCAATCTGCGGGACACGACTCCAGCGTCATGCGATAAAAACCGCGACGGAGAAAAATGCCAACGATGCCCGGCACGATGCTGATGATTTGCGAACAGGTCAAGAACAAGTCGTCGCCGGCGCGAAGAAAACCGCCGATGCGAACGGCGAGCCAGAGGGGCAGCGTCAGCACCACGGCCAGGGCAACCAGGATGTTTCGGAGAAGGCGTTTCAAGGGCAAATAGGGATTTTGGCGTTAGGAGTTAGGACCGACGAGGCAATTACTGGAATCTGCCGTAAGGACCGGCGAATCAATAACTGTACTCATCTCGCTC
>JANXOJ010000607.1 GCA_025353625.1 Planctomycetota bacterium
GTCGCGGCTGCGCTGCTGTTGCTCGTCATCTTGATTGGGCCGGGGAGGGAGCGCGTCCCGCTGCGCCGCCGCGCGACGCTCGGACTTCTCCGCGGTAGCGTTATTCTGCTATTAGTTCTGGGCATGCTCCGGCCTACGCTCGTTTATACCGAGATTCGGAAACAGAAAGCTACGCTCGTGCTGCTCGTCGATCAATCGCGCAGCATGTCGGTGCGCGATGGCCTCAACGGCAAAGCGCGTTGGGATGCCCTGAAGGAGGCACTCGACGATGCCGTCCCCGGTTTGCGGGCGTTGGGTCGCGACTTTGAAGTCAAGGCATACAGCTTCGACGCCGAAACGCATTCCATCGACGTCAAAGATGGCAAGCTGGCCCTGCCGGAGACGCCGCTCGGGCAGCAAACGGCCATTGGTGCCGCGCTCGACGATGTGCTTAGCCAGGAAAACGGCAAGCGGCTGCTGGGTATCGTTATCTTGACCGACGGCCGGCAACAAGCGACCGCGCCTCGCGATACGTCGCCGCAAAACGTGGCCGACAAGCTTCGTCACCTCGGCTATCCGGCCTTTCCCGTCGTGCTGGGTCAGTCGCGCGGGCTGGGCGGCGTCCAGGACTTGGCCGTCAAAGATATGCAGGCCAACGAGCAAGTCTTCGTCAAGAACGAACTGACCATCTCCGGCCAGATCAAGGTTGATGGCTACGTCGCCCGCAAGATTCCCGTCCGAGTGCTGATGGAAACCGCGCCGGGCAAGATGGAAGTGGTCGCCCAGCAGGATATCGCGGCCACGACCGACGGCCAACTTCTGCCGGTCGCTTTTAGCCACACGCCGGAAACGCCCGGCGAATACAAGATTACGCTCGAAGCCGTGCCCCAGCCGGGCGAGATCGTGACCACGAACAACCGGCTCAGCACGTTCGTGCAAGTTCTCAAAGGCGGGCTGAACGTGCTTTATATTGAAGGCTCGCCCCGCGTCGAGCAAAAGTTCCTCCGCCGTTCGCTCGATGCGTCGCGCGATATCAGGGTCGATTCGATCCGCATCGACGCCCAGCATCCCGAAACCCGGCCGCCCGATTTAATCGAGAAACTCAAGCCGGGAAAGTACGATGTCTACATCCTCGGCGACGTCGATTCGACCGCGTTCAACGGTTCGGAACTGAAGCAACTGGCCGAAACCGTCAATCGCGGGGCGGGCCTGATTATGCTCGGCGGCTTCCATACGTTCGGCCCCGGCGGCTACTTTAATACGCCGCTGGACGAGGTGCTGCCGGTGATGATGGATCGGCTCGACCGGCAAAACATCCGCGACCCCGTGCGGCCCGACGTTCACCTGCCCGGCCCTTTGCGGATGCAGCCCACGCCCATCGGCTTGCAGCATTTCGCCTTGATGCTGGCCGCGTTGCCGCAAGAGAACGCAGCCGCCTGGGCCAAACTGCCGCCGCTGGAAGGGGCCAATTATTTTCGCAAGCTCACCTCCGGGGCCGTGGCCCTGGCCGGCGTGAACGGCGAAGAAGAGAAACCGCTGCTCGTGACGCAGACCTACGGCAACGGTCGCGTGTTGGCCTTTGCCGGCGACTCGACGTGGCGGTGGTCCATGCACGGATTCGAGACGCCGCACAAACGATTCTGGCGGCAAATCGTCCTCTGGCTCGCCAAAAAGGACCAACTCGCCCAAGGCAGCGTTTGGGTCCGCTTGGAGAACCGCCGTTTTGCACCCGGCAATCGCGTCGAGTTCACCGCCGGTGCCCAATCGCAACACAACGAGCCGATCACCGACGCCGAGTTCAAGGTTGAAATCATCAAGCCGAACAACGCGCGAACGCCCGGCGTATTGATCCGCCAGGAAGAACACATGTCCGGCTCCTTCCGCGAAACGCAACTGTCGGGCGACTACACCATTGAGGTTTCCGCCACGCAGAAGGGCCAACTCTTGGGCGCGGCACGAACGCGGTTCATCGTCATGGAGCAAGACCTGGAGTTGGACAACGCCTCCGCCGATCCCGACACGATGGAAAGCGTCGCCAAAGCCTCCGGCGGCCGCACCATCGCCCCCGAACAACTGTCCGACTTGATCGGCGAGCTAACGCGCAAAACGGCGTATCTCGACGTGAAGCAAGAGACGAAAAAATCACTCTGGGACCAGTGGCCATTTTTCTTTGTGATGGTCGGGCTGATGACGATCGAGTGGTTTTTGCGGAAGCGGTGGGGGTTGGTGTGATGGGCGAAATTCGTATGGCACGGAATTTCCGCAGAGCATTCCAGACGCGAAGAGACGCCAAAGCGTGAACTCCAACGAATTACGGCCTCATCAACGATTCATCGAGGTTCAACAATACGTTGCCAACTGCCGTCCATGCGGCAAGTTGCACGGGGTCGGCCCCCGGCGGCAAGGGGCCTAGCGGCTCGGTGGCCAGCTTCTTTGCATCCGCCAGGTTCTTGCTGAAGCGAGCGCGCGATTGCTCGAAGAGCTTGGTCAACCGTTCGGTTTCCGGCTCCGTCGCCGCCCGCGCGACGCACAATCGGAAACCGTAGCGGACCTTTTCGGCGACCGTCTTTCCGCCTTCCCGGTCGATCCGTCGCCCCAAAGCTTGTGCCGCTTCCACATAGACCGGATCGTTGAGAGTCACCAAGGCTTGCAGCGGCGTGTTCGTTCTGGGGCGGCGTATTGCGCACACTTCACGACTTGGCGAATCGAACGTCGCCATCGACGGATACGGATTCGTGCGATGCCAACTGGTGTAGATCGCCCGGCGGAAGCGGTCTTCGCCTTCACTCGTGGTCCAGTCCATGCCGTGACCGAAGGCGGTCGAAAGGCCGAACGACGGCTGCAAAGGCCGCACCGACGGACCATACATCTTCGCGCTCAACAAGCCCGCGACGGCTAATGCCTGGTCGCGGACTGCTTCGGCGTCGAGGCGAAACCTGGGCCCACGCGCCAGCAGCCGATTATCCGGATCGCGTTCCCGCATTTCAGCCGTCATGCTCGATGACTGCCGATAGGCGGCGGTGGTGACCATCAATCGAATCATTGATTTGAGATCCCAATGCCGGGCGATCAACTCGGTGGCCAGATAGTCGAGCAATTCGGGGTGCGAGGGCAGATCGCCTTGCGTGCCGAAGTCTTCGCTGGTCAGCACCAGGCCGTTGCCAAAGAGCTTTTCCCAAAGTCGATTCACGATAACTCGCGCGACGAGAGGATTCTCTTCATCGACGAGCCATTGGGCAAGGCCGAGGCGATTGAGTTGCGGGGCTGCCCTCACCCCCGCCCCCTCTCCCGAGACCGTGCGTACATCGTGCCCGGCCTGTGCAGGGTTAGGAGAAAACGCGGCCGGCAGGCCCGGCGTAACGACGGGGCCGCGGTCGAGGAAATTGCCGCGAAACTGGATCGTCGTGGTGCGGCCGCGAGCCGACGGCAGCTCGCGCTGGATTGGCACCGTGTAGGGCTTGATGGCATCGAGTCGGGCTTTGAGTCGGGCAAGTCGCTTGCCTTCCTCCGAGATTGTCGGCTCGATTGCCGCATCCTTGTCCTTTGCTTTCTCCTTGGTGCTCGGTTTAGCTTTTGCCGGCCCCTTCTTCTTCATCGCCTTTGGTTCCGGCGTTACCGTTTTCTCCGATGCAGGCACCTTGGGCTCCAACGCGGATACCTCGGCTTGAAGCTTGGCTCGTTGCTGTTTCCGGGCATCGGTATAAAACGAGTGTACCGGTGCTTCGTCCGCGCGATCGGCGTCTTCGGTGTTGTTCAGAATCGCGAAAAACTGAAAGTATTCCTTCTGCGAGATGGGATCGTACTTGTGATCGTGGCACTGGGCACAGGCCATCGTCGTGCCCATCCATACGGCCATCGTCGTATTGACGCGATCGACGATGGCCACATTGCGATACTCCTCGCGGTCGGAGCCGCCTTCGGTATTGGTCTGCGTATTGCGATGGAAGGCCGTGGCGACAATCTGTTCCTCGCTCGGATTGGGCAACAAGTCGCCGGCAAGCTGCTCGATCGTGAATTGATCGAACGGCTTATTGGCATTGAGCGAGCGAATCACATAGTCGCGGAAGGCCCATATCTCACGCGGCACATCGCTTACGTAGCCGCCCGAGTCCGCATAGCGAGCCTGATCGAGCCACATCCGCGCCCAGTGTTCGCCGAACGTTTCGCGGGCCAAGAGCGCGTCGACCAAATCTTCAAAAGCTTTCGCGCTCTCGTCCCGAACGAATCGATCGACCTCTTCAATCGTCGGCGGCAAGCCGGTCAGATCGAGCGTCAATCGCCGCGCTAAGGCGTAGCGGTCGGCTTCCGGCGCGGGACGCAGCTTCTCTTTTTCCAAGCGAGCCAGGAGGAAGCGGTCGAGTTCATTCTTGGGCCAGGCCTTGTCGTTCACCGCCGGAACGGTCGGGCGTACCGGCTTCACATAGGCCCAGTGCGGCGTATAGGGCGCGCCCTGCTTGATCCAGCGAGTCAGAAGATCGATCTCTTGTGAAGTTAATTTCTTTCCGGACGATTGCGGCGGCATCCGCTCGTCGGCGTCGGTACTCGTAATGCGGCGAATCAGCTCGCTCTTCTTGGGATCGCCCGGCGCGATGGCCTGATGGCCGTCGTGCGGGGCAATGGCACTCTCGCGAACATCGATGCGAAGACCCGCCTCGCGCTTCTTTTCGTCGGCACCGTGGCAGGCGGCACAATTCCGCGAAAGGATCGGGCGGATATCGCGATTGAAGTCGATGGCATCGACCGCCTCGACGTCGGAGGCGAGGCATCCGAGCAATAAAAAGCCCGCGAGATAAAATCGACTAAAGATCGTCATGGTAGTCGCTCTTCAACCCGTTTCCACCGCTAAACACCAATGCCCATTTTAGCAGGAGTTGCGGCGAACGGGAAGAATTTTCGGCTGGCCGCTTTGTTTGCAACGCCGCTTTGTTTGCAACGCTGCGGAGGGCGTTCCCTACATCCGCCGCCAGCGGACCCAGCCTTCGCCGATGGCACTCAGGGCGACGCGGTCCTCCAGGTTGGGGCGGAAAATGGTCAAAATCAAGAGCGGCAAGTACCACGCAATATAGGTTCCGCCTTCCATCGATTTCCAGAACTGCGTGCCGAGCATGATGGCCGCGGAACACGCCAAGAGACTGCCGAGATTCTTTTGGGCCGGCCAGAGGGCCATGCTGCCGCACAGGGCAACGAAGGCCGCAAAGACTGGAAGGCGGTACGGTGCCAATTTGCCCGACCAGAATCCCACGATGTCCTCGTTGCCGGCGATCCTCCAGACTCCAAACGTCTGCCGCAACTGGACCAGAAACGTACTCAGACTGTCCGACGTCAAGAGCAGCGAGAGGGCGACTAATCCCAGCACGACCACCACGGCCAGAGTGAAACGAAGCAAACCCCGCCGCCAATAGAACGAACACCACAACGGCAAGAGAAAGAGCGGATAGAAGAAAATTCCGCCCGCCAGTCCAATCAGAGTTCCGGCGATGATCGGCCGGCGATAGCATTGCACGGCCCAAACCAGTAGGGCGGCCGGGACGACGTGGTCGACTCGCGGCGTAAACTCGGCCGTGTAGGGCAGCAGCAGATAAAGCGTTGCCGCGGCGATGCCCGTATGCACATTATCGAAATGCCGATATCCGATCAGCAACATACCCAGCACGACGGCCAGATGGGCGAAAATGGCGGTGGTGCGCGTGGCGGTAATCCGCACTTGGGCCCGCTGCATATCTTCTTGTCGCGTGGACTGGATGTCGAGCGCGTCGTCGGAGTAGCTTGAAAAAACGTGGAAGAGCGGATAGCCCGGCCCGCGTTGCTTGAGGATGTGGCGGATCTCCGGCGTCTCTTCCTTGGCGCGGAGTTTATCGACCGAGCGTGCGGCGACAACATCGTTCGTGGACGGATGCGCGGTGATGACATTCGACATGAGAAAGAGCAACATCGCCGCACAGGCGAAAGTCAGTCCTCCGGCCGAAAGGTTCGGCTCCAAGAGGGGCCGACGTACCATGACCGAATCGATCAACATCCGAATGAGAAACGCTCCGCCCACGGCAAAGAGCCAGGAATAACCGAGACGTTCGAGGAGCGGTCCGCGATCTTTTTGTTCGGCGGCACTATCGGTGGCATCTATCGCGCCGGCCTCTGGTTCCTTGGGTTCCAAGGCCGATGGGGTTGCCTGAGCCGAGGGCAATTTCGATCCGTCTTGCGCTCGATCGCTTGGAGACTCCGCCGCGACCGATCGCCGATTGGAAGCAGCCACCATCTCCACGCCGTGGGCCACGAGCAAGAGTCCCGGCGCAAGGAGTATCAGCCCGATCAAATCGAGATTCCGGACGCTCCAAAAACGGCGAAACTTGAAATAGACCGAGATCATGATCAACGAGGCCAAGTAGGCCCAGGTCGTTGCATTCAACTGATACTCGTACAGTATCTCCTTCATGCAGTGATCTCATGGGAGGAATGTAGGGAATCAATTCGCGGCCCCTATCGCGGCAATCCCCCCACGTTGGGAGACTTTCGCCAACCTCTTACGATAGCGAAAAACCGATAAATTGCAAGGCCGGCGTCCAAGATTGATTGCACTACCATTGGGCTTGCGCCCTTCCGCTCCCTTTGTCGGCCGATGCCATCGAAGCGGCACGGCGCAAGCCGTCCGGTGTCGGCCAAGAGAGGATTGCAAACCGGCCCCTCCGCCGTTATCTTGAAGCCCCATGCCACCGCCCGACACTCTACCATCGCCGCCACCCAACGCAGCACCGCGCCGCCAACTTACGCTGTTCGACTCAACTTCGATTATCGTCGGCATCGTCATCGGCTCGACCATCTATGAGAGCACGCCGCTGATCGCCAATCAGGTGCCCGGCGTTGCATGGCTGCTGACCGCTTGGGTGCTGGGCGCGATCTTGTCGCTCGTCGGTGCTCTGTGCTATGCCGAATTGGCGGGCAGGTGCCCGAGCGAAGGGGGCGACTATCTTTATCTGTCTGAAGCCTTCGGCCGTCCCACGGGCTTCGTCTTCGCTTGGATGCAGTTCTGGATCGTGCGTCCCGGCGCGGTCGGCACGCTAGCCTATGTCTTTGCTCGCTACGCCTACAAGCTGCTTCCGCTCGGCGAGGAACACCCTGCGCTGGTGATCTATGCCGTGGGGGCGATTGTCGTTATGAGCGGGATCAATCTGCTCGGCGTTACGACCGGAAAATGGACGCAAAACCTACTCGCACTCGTTAAGTTTCTCGGCCTCGTCGCGGTCGTGGCGATCGGCATGTCGGTGACCGCGATCGCCGTGCCGGCCGTCCCGTCGCACGATCCGCCCACGCTCAACTTGGGCTTCGCGATGATCTTTATCCTATATGCCTATAGCGGCTGGAACGAAATGGCCTACGTCGGTTCCGAGGTCATTGAGCCGGATAGGAACATCCTGCGAGCGTTGCTGTTGGGCACGCTCAGCGTCTCGGTCGTCTACATCGCCTTGAACGCGGCCTTCGTGCATGCCCTGGGGTTTGAAGGCGTTTGCAATAGTAAAGCGGTGGCCGCCGATTTGCTTACGTTGAGCGTAGGCTCCGCGGCGGCGAAAGCGATCAGCCTCCTCATTTGCATCTCGGCCCTGGGTGCCATCAACGGCATGATCTTTACCGGCGCGCGGATTTTCTATGCGATGGGCGTCCATCATACGATCTTTGCTTGGATGGGACACTGGAGCGGCCGCCGCGACGCGCCGACTCGACCGATCATCATTCAGGCGGTCCTTACCGTGGCCCTCGCTATCGGTTTCGGCATGACCGACCGAGGCTTTGAGGCGTCGATCGCATTCTCCGGGCCGGCGTTCTGGGGTTTCCTCTTCCTCGTAAGCGTGGCACTCTTCGTCCTTCGCAATCGGCCTGCCGCGTCCCAGAAAATTTATTGCGTACCGCTCTACCCGGCATTTCCCCTCGTCTTTTGCTTCTCCAGCGCGTTCATGTTCAGCAAGAGCCTGGACTATGCAGCCGCGACGACGCCCAGCGGTCTGATCGCTTCCGCCGTCCTGCTCATCGTGGGGATGGCTCTGAGCCGCAACGGAAGAACGTGAATGAATCCGCTCATGTTTTCATCGGACCAATATCAACTCCTCGACTTCGGCGACGGGCGACGTCTGGAACGCTTTGGGCCGCTGTTGCTCGACCGGCCTTGCCCGGCGGCGGACGTGTTTGCCAAGAAGGTGCCGGGGCTATGGACGACGGTCGACGCACGCTTCGATAACGGCGACGCGGATCGCGGCGACGCGGATCGCGGCATCTGGACCGATCGCGGCACGCTGGCCGAGCGATGGACGATCGATCGCGGTAGGCTGGTGATGGAGTTGAAGCGAACCGCGTTCGGTCACGTGGGGCTGTTTCCCGAACAGGCGGAGAACTGGGATTGGATTGCCGAGCAGGTCGCGAAAG
>JANXOJ010000667.1 GCA_025353625.1 Planctomycetota bacterium
GCCGATTGTACCCACGGAAGCGTTTTGACGGGAATGGCAGTTTGAACGCCAAAATCCAGCCTCCGCTAGGCGGTACGTTTCATGTGAAACACCCCATCTTACCAACAGCGAATCCATGGAAGCACCCATCTCGTTCCGCGAGTTGTAGCAGGGCGTGCAACTTGCTTTGCAACGCATCAATTAACTCACGGTGCGAGGTGGGAATCTTCGGGTTCCACGTGGAACGATCATTCCAGCGTGTTGATAACCAGCCCGCTAAGCAGCTTGGGGTAGAAGTAGGTACTTTTGGCGGGCATTCGCTCGCCAGTAAGACTGATGCTTCGGATGTGATTCACGGTCGCCGGCATGACGAGTGCAGCCAGGGGGAACTCGCCCGATTTGAGTCCATCGATCACCTCTTGCACCAGATGGACGTATCTTGGCTTGGGTAATGCCTTGCCACCGAGTAGGTCGTCGATCAAGAGCCGGTGCAGCAACGCCACGCCCAATTCTCGCCAGTCCTCCGTATTTTCTTTGGCGACTTCCGCCATGCGTGCCCGGCCCTGGTCGGTCAGTTCGGCGATCGTCCATTTTTGGTCTTTTTGCGTAAAAAGACCAATTGCCCCTTGCGATCCACTGGTTTCGACATCTTCCCACACGGCCTGAGCCTGTTCCGCACCATCCCCCGCCGGGCGAGTTGCAAAGCAGGAGGCGAGCTTCGCGGAAAGCTCGCCTTGGCTCAACATGGGAAGCCCGCGAAACAGACGGTGCGTTGGCAGGACGATTAGTCCGGGGTCTTCCATGCCGACGAACATCATCAGCACGAAATTCGCCGGATGCTCCTTGGATAAGGCCCCCGACTCGTGGGTCTGGCGGCGGTATTCGCAAGCCGTTTCGTAGCGGTGGTGGCCGTCAGCGATAAAAATCGGCTTTTGCCCAATGATTCCGGCGATCTTGGCAATCGTATCGATATCGGTTACCGGCCACATTCGGTTAACCACGCCCAGGTGGTCGGTCGCCACATGCGGCGTTAGCGTGCTGATTGCCTCGTCGAGAACCATCATCGCCTCGTTCTGCGGGTCGGGATAAAGTCCAAAAATTTGGCTGAGGTTGGCTTTGGTGGTCGTCATGAGCATGAGGCGATCAACCTTTGGCCCCGGAAGCGTTTCCTCGTGCGGGAATACCTGGCCTTCGCCAAAGGGGGAGAGCCGTATACGGGCCATGAAGCCGCGACGAACGTAAGTTACACCGTCGTAGGTGAATTCCTGATGGTAAACGTAGATCGCCGGGTCCGGATCGGTAATAAGAACCCCGTCCGACTGCCAGTCTCGGAAAAATCGGCGAGCCCTGGTATAACGGTTACTAACGGCATCGTCGTCGCCCGGTTCGATCTTGTTCAGGATCAGGCGAACGACGTTGTAGGGACTCTTTTGATATAGCTGGTCTTGGAACTCAGGACCGATTACGTCATACGGGGGGGCTGTTACGTCGCCCAGTGAACCGACTTTGCCGAGGTTGTAACGAATTGCACGGAAGGCTTGGATTTCAGGCATTGTAGTTTTTCTGACAGTGCTTCTGGGGTATGAAACGCCAGCCCCGCCAGGGCAGTCGTTGGAAAATTGAATTCCCAAAGTGTCCGCCGGTTGGTTCCTAATGTCAAGCGGGCCGTTGGAAAATGATATGTACGATCTCAATTGTCGAAATCAAAGAAGCGGCTCGGAGGCATTGGCCTACGTTTTGGCGAATGTGGAAATGTGCCGCCGCGAGGCCGACGCGGTCGTTGCTCGTGGGAAGGTTCGATCGATTGAATCGGTAGGAATTGTTGGAGCGGGAACGATGGGAACCGCCATCGCCTCCCTGAACGCGCGGCACGGCATTCGAGTCGCCTTGGTTGACGACAACGATGGATCGCTAAGCCGCGCTCGCGACGCGATCAAAAGCGATTTAGTGCGGTATGGAAGTTCGCTCGACGCAGTTGCCGATTGCGACTTGGTACTCGAATCGATCGTCGAAAAGCGCGCGGCGAAGCGATCCCTTTTGGCCGAAGTTTCGCCGATACTGAAGCCCGGTGCCATTTTGGCTACGAATACAAGCACCATCCCCATTTCGCAATTGGCAGCCGGAT
>JANXOJ010000670.1 GCA_025353625.1 Planctomycetota bacterium
CTTTCGCCCGCGAAATCGCCCCCCGATGATGCGTACGCCCAGCGGCTCCGTGGCGCGCTCGCCGATCCCGTTTCGGGTGCCTTGTTTTGCCGCTTTTCGTTGTTTCGCCATGAATGCCCTCTTTGCCAACTCTGCCACTTATGGTACGGTATGAGGCACGAATTCGATAGCGGGAGCCGTCAGCTTTCCTGTGGATTCACCCCCCAGTTGAGGATGATTATGAGACTTTTTTTCAAACCGATCGTTTTTTCAGCTTTTGCCGTATGGTTTGCCTTGTCCGCAGCCAGCGCTCCGGCCGCCGGGGTGAAGGCGGACGAATTCGCCAAGGTCAACAAGGAATGGCACGCCTTGGTTGGCAATTTGGCAGCCCTCAAGGTCCAATATCACAATTTGACCGATGCGGCACAGAAAGCCGACGTTGCCAAGAAATACCACGAGGAGCTTGAAAAAGGCAATGCGATGCTATCGCAACTTATCGAAAGCGCCAAAAATGCCTATGTTGAGTCGCCCAATGGCGATCCGGAAATTACCAAAATGTTGGTCGACGTCTTGGCCGATTGGGTCGCTCGGGACGATTACGAAAAATCGTTCGAGTTGGGAAAAATCATGGTGGAAAATAAATGCCCCGACAAATCGGTCGCAGGGCTTGCCGGCGTGTCGGCCTTCTGCGTCAATGAATTCGATCTTGCCGAGACGTGGCTCAACGCCGCCAAGGCAAGCGGATCGCTAAGCCAGGAGCACGAACATTTCCTCGACACTCTGCCGTACTACAAAGAAGCGTGGGCCAAGGAAAAGCAGATTCGCGCGGCCGAAGCAAAGGCCGATGATCTACCGCGCGTAGCGATGAAGACGAACGAAGGGACCATCGAGATCGAGCTCTTCGAGAACGAGGCCCCGAACACGGTCTTGAACTTCATCACGCTCGTTGAAAAAGGCTTTTACGATGGTCTGACGTTCCACCGCGTTTTGCCCGCATTCATGGCGCAGGGGGGCGATCCCAAAGGCACCGGAAGCGGCGGCCCCGACTACACCATCCCATGCGAGTGTCCTCGGCCCGACCACCGCTTGCACTTCCGCGGCACGCTGAGCATGGCCCACGCCGGCCGCGATACGGGCGGGTCGCAGTTCTTCCTAACCTTCCTTCCCACCCAGCACCTCGACGGCAAGCATACCGCCTTTGGCCGCGTCGTCAGCGGCTTCGATGTCCTAGCCAAGCTCAAACGCCGCAACCCCGACGAGCCAACCGCCGGAGCCGCCGACAAGATCATTGAAGCGAAGGTAACGCGAAAGCGGCCGCATCCCTACGACGTGAAGGAATTGAAGAAGTCGTAGTGACGGCCGATCGACGGGTGGCGATGCGTATTATTCTCGTCGCGCCAAATGGATTGCGAGCAAGATTGTCACTTCTTTGCCTCGATCCGATCCTTACCCATCCATGCTCGTAGAACCTCGGGGACGAGGATTGAACCGTCGGCCTGTTGGTAGTTCTCCATGACGGCGATCATTCCACGGCTCAGGGCGATGGCCGTGCCGTTGAGGGTGTGAACCAAACGGGTTCCTTTTTCGCCTTTGACGCGGTAGCGAATGTTCAGCCGGCGCGATTGATAGTCCGTGCAGTTCGAGGTGCTGGTGACTTCGCCGTATTCGTTGCGACCGGGCATCCAGGCTTCCAGGTCGTACTTTCGATAGGCGGGGCCGCCGAGATCGCCGGTCGCCGTATCGACGACCCGGAAAGGAATGCCTAGCCCGTCGAAGATGCGGCATTCCATGTCGCGGAGGTATTCGAGCATATCGTCGCTTTCGCCGGGCAGCGTGTAGGCGAACATTTCGATCTTGGTGAATTGATGGACGCGGTACAGCCCGCGCGACGCTCGCCCCGCCGCGCCGGCTTCCGTGCGAAAGCAATGGCTTATTCCGCAGAGTTTCAAAGGAAGCTCATCGGCATCGACCGTTTGGCCGGAGTAGAGGCCGCCGAGAGTGATTTCTGCCGTGGCGACGAGGCTGAGATCGGTGCCATCGACGCTGTAGATTTGAGTCTCCGGGCCGCGCGGGATAAAGCCAATGCCGTGCAGGATTTCGTTTCGCGCCAAGTCGGGCGTCGTCGTCGGCGTGAACTGTTCCTTGAGTAAGACATCGAGCGCGTAGCGTTGTAAGGCCATTTCGAGCAGCACGGCGTCGTTCTTGAGGAAGTAGAAGCCGTGCCCGGCAACGCGGCCGCCCCCTTCAAAATCGATCAGGTCGAGTTTCTCGCCCAACTCGACGTGATCGAGCGGCTTAAAATCGAATTGAGGGATCGGCGTCTTACCGCGAAAGAGTTCGAGATTGGCCTTATCGTCGACGCCTACCGGTGCGGCGGCGTGCGACATGTTGGGGATCGACCGCACGATAACGTCGGCCTCGGCACCGATTTCATCCAACTGCTTCTGAATACCAGCCGCCTCGTCGCGGATTTTACGGCCTTCCTCCTTCAATACCTCGCGCTGGTCCGCCGGGGCCTTGCCGATCGACTTGGCCGTTTCATTCGCCTTGCGATTGGCTTCGTCCAAAGTGCTTTGCAACGATTTGCGCTGCTCTTCGAGCGCAACGAACCGATCGACATCGGCTGGGGCATTGCGGTTCTGGCAGTTCTTTTTAACGAGGTCGGAATTTTCGACGATGAATTTGCGATCGAGCATGGGGAGACAAGGCGTTTGAGGTTCACTGCCGGGAAGGAGGTATTGTAGCAGGGCGTCGCGGTTGGTTCCAGAGAGCAAGACTGCCCGTTCTGGCCGTTTTGAGTCGTAACGAAAACGCGCTTTGCAATCCAGTATTGAACGAGAAGGTACCTTTCCCAAGCGGCCCCACGCTCAATCCTTTGCATTCGCTGCGGAGTTTTTATCCCTTATGAATTTGTCCAAGCTCCTGCAACAATCGTGCGCTGGCTTTGATCCCGCGGTGGAAGTCAACGAGCGAGAACTTTTCGTTGGGACTGTGTGTATTGTCGTCGTCTTGACCCCAGCCTAAAAGCAGAACGTCGGCCTTCAGGGTTTCGTAAAAGGTCGTTACGATGGGAATCGAGCCCCCTTCTCGCGAATAGACCGGCGAGCGGCCAAAGGCATGTTCGACGGCGCGCGCGGCGGCCTCAACATAGGGGCTATCGAGCGGCACGATCACACCGGGAGCACCGTGAAACTCGATCAATTCAACCGTTACGCCCGGCGGTGTTACGTCGGGCAGCCATTGCTTGAGGGCTGCGGCAATTTTTGCGGGCGATTGGTTTGGCACGAGGCGAAAGCTAAACTTGGCACCCGCCTTGGCCGGCAGGACGGTCTTCGCGCCCTCGCCCTGGTATCCTCCCCAGATGCCGCACACGTCGAACGTGGGCCGCGCCCAGCGACGCTCTAGGGTCGTGTAGCCTTCTTCGCCGGTGGCCCCGGTCACGCCAATGTCGGCAAAGTATTGGGCCTCGTCGAAGGGTAGTGCGGCGAATTGCCGGCGTTCGCGTTCCGAAAGCGGTAGGACGTCGTCGTAAAACCCTGGGATAAGAACTTTACCGCGGCGATCGACGATGGCCGCCAAGATGCGAGCGAGAGTTGTCGCTGGATTTGTCACCGAGCCGCCAAAGGAACCGGAATGCAGATCGCGATTGGGGCCTTGGACGCGAATCTCAAAGTAGGCAATGCCGCGCAGCCCGTAGTTGATCGCCGGGATCTCGCGACTGAACTTACAGCCGTCGCTGATGACCACGCAATCACAAGCCACGCGGGCGGCATTCGTGGCGAGAAACGTTTCCAACGACGCGCTGCCGACCTCCTCTTCGCCTTCGATCAAGTACTTCAACCGGACCGGCAGTCGCCCATCCGCCGCGAGGACCGACTGGGCACCGAGTATGTGCGTCAACACCTGCCCCTTGTCGTCGGTGGCACCGCGTGCGACTAGGTTTCCATCGCGCCGGGCCGGCTCGAAAGGGGGCGTAATCCATAGTTCGAGCGGCTCGACCGGCTGAACGTCGTAGTGCCCATAGACCAAAACCGTCGGCGCACCCGGTACTTCGGGAGATTCCGCATAAACCAGCGGGTGGCCCGCCGTGGGGATAATCTCCGTCGTCAGGTCCATGTGCCGCAGTTGCGATTCAACCCACTGGGCCGCTTGGAGCATGTCGGGCTTGTGCGCCGGATCGGCACTAATACTGGGGATGCGGAGAAAATCGCACAGTTGCTCTTCAAAGCGGTCGGCGTTATCCTTCAGATATTGGTCGATATGGGTCATGGGAGCCTCACGGTGCAAATAAGACGGTGCAAATAAGCAGGAATCCTTGATGCCGGGAAAAATAGCGGTGGTGGCCATGCGTTGTCATTGCCCGGAAGAAAACAATATAATGGCGAAATACGTAGGAAACCAGGGCTCATTCCAATCGCGAGGCAAATATGACTGAACAAGCCGCCGTGGTCGAGGTTGAAGGTGCCACCGAAACTTTGCCTCCCAAGCCCGATCACAATCAGGATAAACGGCGAAAGAAGCAGCCGAGATACCACGTCGTGCTTTGGAACGACGACGATCATACCTATACTTATGTGATCTCGATGTTGCTCGAACTTTTTGCCCACCCGGTCGAAAAAGGCTATGAATTGGCCAAGGAAGTCGATTTGCGGGGGCGTGTGATTGTATTGACTACGACGATGGAACATGCTGAGTTGAAGCGAGACCAAATTCACGCCTATGGAAAAGACGCCGAAATTGCCGATTCCCGAGGTTCGATGTCCGCTTCCATTGAGCCGGTGGAGGGCTGACGGCCGGTCTACTTGCTGGGCTTCGATCGATCACTTCAGCCCGAACGCAGAATAGCGTACCATGTCGATCCTACCTCCTTCAGAATTCTTTCCACCTGCCGAAGCGGCCGATTCCAGCGGCGTTGTCGGCTACGGCGGAACACTTTCCTCGCCGTGGCTGCTCGATGCCTATCGACACGGCATTTTTCCCTGGCCCACCGGCGAACTGGGGCAGCCGGTGCCTTGGTGTTCCCCCGATCCGCGGGCCATTTTTGAGTTGGACCGATTTCACGTCTCCCGTCGATTGGCACAAACGTGTCGCAGCGGTCGCTTTGAGGTCACGTTCGATAGGGCATTTCCGAGCGTAATTCGCGGTTGCGCCGCCTGCGATGGGCGGCAGGGACACACCTGGATTACCAATTCGGTGATCCGTGCTTTTTGCGAGCTATTCGACCTGGGGCATGCACATAGCGTGGAAGTCTGGTTCGAGGGAGCACTCGCCGGTGGGACATACGGCTTGGCGATTGGGGGGCTTTTTGCAGCCGAATCGATGTTTTTTCAGGTGCGCGATGCTTCAAAAGTCGCATTGGTAGCCCTTCGCGACCGCCTAGTCCTACAGGGTTATGCCCTTTGGGATATCCAGCAGCTTACACCGCATACGTCCCAATTCGGTGCAATCGAAATCCGTCGCAGTGAGTACTTATGGCGGCTGTCCGAAGCTCTGCGAATGAACGTTGTGTTTAACGCACCCCCCGCTCAGGTAGGCTTGCAAATTCGGCCAGGATGAGTTACCAATATAGGGTTGCTGAATGCCGCATCTGCCTCTCAAGCAGACCGGCCGGGGCCTGCAATATCCCTGACGCAAAACAGTCCGCGTGGCTTGGAAGACGTACCCATCGTTAGGCGGGAATATCGGGGAAGGAAAATTGGCAATGAGTGATGAAGTCAAAACCGACGCAAAGGCTGCCGAAGGCTCGCGCAAGAAAATCTTGCTGGTCGACGATGATCGCGAGATTGTCGAATCGATGAAGATCGCACTCGACTCGTCGGGCTATGAAGTGGTGGTGGCGCGCGACGGCAACCAGGGTTTGGCGATGGCCGAACGGGAAGACCCGGATTTGGTCATTCTCGACATGATGATGCCCAAACGGAGCGGTTTTCTCGTCCTCGAAAAGCTCCGCCGCACGCGGCCCGTGCCCGTCCGGGTGATTATGATTACCGCCAACGAAGGTAGCCGCCATAAAGCTTATGCCGAAATGCTGGGCGTGGACGACTATATTCGCAAGCCGTTTGCCATGGACCGGCTGCTCGATAGTGTAACGCGATTGCTGAAATAGTCTCCGCTGGAAGTGCCTAAGCCAATAATTTTGGTTCATCCGTCTCAAGAATGCGCCGGGATTTGGCCAGGGATTTTCAAGGCATAGGTCCGGTGTCCAATGGTACTTACCTCCGGTTCGCAAACTCAGCTCAAATGGAGCTGTCTTTGGATTCGATTTGGCCAATCCTTCAGATTATCGTGGCTGCCGACGACGCTGATTTCGAGGCCTGGGCAACCGAGCAATTCGGCACCGTCGGCAAAAGACGCCCGAAGGGAACAAGAAACGGTTCCTGCCACCTTTTCCGTCCCCAATAGACGCATCGGTTACTCTGATTGCACATGTCAGCCCATGTAAGCTGGGACAGCTATAGCCGTAACTCGTCCGCAACGAGTTTCAAGTATTTGTTTGCGTAGAACGAATCCGATTCGTGTTTTGTCGCCCTG
>JANXOJ010000714.1 GCA_025353625.1 Planctomycetota bacterium
CCAACGACAACTCCCAGGCAACCGCCGAGCATGGGAAAGTAATCGAAGTAGTCGCCCGCTGTGGCATTGGCCGGATAGACGGCACCGGCGATCTCAAAGCCGGGCAACGTAGGGGCCGTGGCAGGAAAGAGCCGTTGTTGAATCTCCCGCGCCAAGCGGAACTCTTCGGAGGCAGCGCGCAGGTCCGCCTCAGCCTTATAACGCCGATTTCGCTCGATGGCATAGCGGATCGAGCGGACGAGCAGGTTATCGTCAACCTGCCCTTTCACGAGGTAATCTTGGGCACCTGCTTGCACGGCTTTGACCGCGATGGCCTCGTCGTTGTATCCGGAAAGGACCACGATCGGCACGTTGCCGGCATGCGCGTGCAGGGTAACGAACGTCTGTAGCCCTTGGCTATCCGGCAGTGAAAGATCGAGCAGGATAATGTCGAAGTGGGCCGCGCTAACGCGCTCCATGCCGGTCGATAGCAGATCGACGTGATTCAGCGCGAAAGGCCCGTCCCAGCGATCACCCAGCAGATTGCGCATGACCCACACGTCGTCCGGATCATCCTCAATGAGCAGGATCTGGACGTTCTGGCGATCGGCGGGACGTCGGGAAGATTTCATCGGCATTCAGTCCTTCCGCACCTATCCTACTCCAAGACCGGCAATTCGACTAGCTCGAACCAATACTTACTGACAACATTTACCAATTCCACCAAGCCGCGAAACGTGGGCGGCTTGGTGAGATAGGAATTGACCCCCATGCGGTAGCAGAAGGAAATATCGTCCCGGGCCGTGGATGTCGTCAACACCACAATCGGGATGCTCCGCAATTGCGGATCGGCCTTCAATTCGCTCAGGGCCTCGCGACCGTCTTTTCGCGGCATTTTCAAATCCAGGAGGATCAAATCGGGGCGGGGGGCAGGCTGCGGCTGCTGGAAGTCTCCCCGGTTCCGTAAATAGTCCAGCAACTGCTGGCCGTCGCGGACGACTCTCAGGAGGTGCGGCTGACCCGACTCGCGCATCGCCTCCTGAATCAGCAGGCAGTCGTCGGCATTGTCGTCGGCCATCAAAATGGTGCACGGCCCTTTGTGCTTTGGCATCAGTCGGCCTCGCTGCGTTTCTTTTTGGTTTGCGCTGCCGGCAGCAGCACTTCAAACTTTGAGCCTTGTCCCGGTTGACCGTGGGCTTTGATCTCGCCGCCGTGGTACTCCGCAATCCGCCGACAGATTGCCAGCCCGATGCCGGTTCCTTCGTAGACATCGCGGGTATGCAATCGCTGGAAGATGCCGAAAATCCTCTCGGAATATTCGGTTTCAAAGCCGATGCCATTGTCCTCGACGGTGATGCGGCATTTTTCCTCCTCCACCGACTTGCGGGAACCGCGCCGCTCGCGCGGGCTTACGTAGTGGGCTTCCACCTTGACCAAGGGCGGCTCGTCGGGCCGATGAAACTTCAAGGCGTTGGCGATCAGGTTTTGAAACAACTGCCGCATCTGAAGCGGCTCGGCCTGAATCGTCGGCAAGCGGCCAATCTCCACTTGGCCGTGAACGCGCTCGATCTGGGCTTCCAAATCGCCGACGACCTGCCGCACAACTTCGGCAAGATCGACCTGCACGAAGTCGCGTGCCCGCGTCGTCACGCGCGAAAGCGTCAGCAGCCCCTCAATGAGTTCCTGCATCCGCGCGGCGGCGCTTTGCATTCGCGAAACACATTCCTTCGCCGTGTCGTCCAATAAATCCCGGCATTTGACCTCCAAGCGATCGCCGAAGGCGCGGATTTTTCGCAGCGGTTCCTGCAAGTCGTGTGAGGCCACGTAGGCGAATTGCTCCAAATCGCGGTTGGATCGCTCCAATTCGGCCGCGTAGTGGTCCTGCGCTTCTTCAGCTTTTTTGCGAGCACCGATATCGCGTACAAAAAACGACAGGACCGGCGCGCCGTTGATCTGCCCCATCGTCATCGCCATCTCGGCAGGAAAACTCTCGCCGTTGGCTCGCGAAACGGTCACTTCCACCCGCTTGCCGAGCATCGAGCCTTCGCCCGACTCCAGATAACGCTCGATGCGATTGCCTTGCTCCTCACTGTTCGACGGAGGGAAGAGTACGTCGGAAGGCCGCGTGTTCAAGACCTTATCGCGCGCGTGGCCAAAGGTCTGTTCCGCCGCCCGATTGAACTCGATGATGAGTCCCTCATGATTGATGGTGATGATCGGATCGAGCGACGATTCGAGAATCGAGTTCTTTCGCGCCTGCGATTCCGTCAAGCTTTCCCGCAAGCGGTCCCAGGTCTCGGCGTCGCGGTGCAGAATTGCCAGACAACTCGATCGATCGCTTTGCGACAACTTCACGCGGAACATGAACGTGTGGGCACTCGTCTGCTGGCCCGACTTGATGTTCTTCAAGCGGCTGCGGCCTTCCCACTGGCCGGCCTTATTCACCGCCGGGACCGCCAGGTCGCGAAGTTCGCGCCAAGATTCATCCGTGTAAAAATCCCTCAGTGTTACCGAGGCCACGGCAGATTCATCTTCGAGCCCCACGCTGCGGCGCGCTGCGGGATTCATGTAAAATAGTTCGCCGTGGGTGCTGGCAAGGCAGACAAAATCGGGCATCGACTCGGCAAGAGCGCGGAAAATAGCGTCCGAGTTGGTACTTGAAATTTCGATCACTTCGCCCATCGTATTCGCTCAATTTCTTACGACAAGTTAAGTGACTCATTTCGCCCATCGTAACCATCTCGCTCCGCGAGATGAATACATTTTACCGACTGCTCTGCACCAGCGTCGAACTCCGCCCGCTGACCGCGTCCAGCCGCACAAGAACCTGCTGCTTCAAATCGCCGCTGGCTCGGCGTGCGGCCATCTGGTAATAAATTTTTGCCACGCTTGGCTTGCCGTCCGCCTCGGCCTGCTGGCCCCGCGCAAAATAATCGTCGGCCTCTTCCACGCGCGCCACCTTGCGCGCCGCTCGATCGGCCTGCTCGACCGTTGGATCGCTGACCGGCGGCTTACCTGCGGCATCGGCCTTCCAATTACCGGCCAGATTGATCGGTTGTCGCTGGATCGAGCGCGCCGCGAAAGCAGCCGGATCGTTGAGAAACGTCCCCGGCAACTGTCGAGGAGCAGACGTTGCAGTGATGCTCGATGCCGAATTCAGTAACGCCTGATCCATCGCGTCAAAATCGTGAATTTTTGCGGTCACCCACATATTCGACGCCCCACGGTCCTGGCCAATCGACCGATTCTGCAAGCCGGGCAGAGCTAGGCCGGGCAGTCCGAACTCACTACGACCGCTCGACGCAGAGTTGATGCCGCCCAAAAAAGCCGCACCACCGTCCGGCACGGAAACGGTCGTATTGACCGTCGTAAACGAGAAGGTTGGTAATTGAACGGTTTGAGCCGATACCTGCGTCGCAATCATGCCGAGACAGAGTGCAATAGAAATTCTAATTGTTTGCATGAGATATTCCTCTGCAACGTAGTCATCTCGCTCCGCCAGATGAAGTTACGGTCTCATAACGGGAGCCGACCACTGGCCGCGCGAAGGCGCAACCAGTGGCCGCTATCCATTTCAAATTGAACCTAAAACGTACTCTTGTAACTGCTTGGCGAGTGCCGGTTCCACAGCATCCGCGCACCGACCGTGAAGTCCTGCAACTCTTCCGGCCCCTTCCACTTGAAGGAGTTGGTCACGGTTTCTTTGTTGACGTCGTAGCATAGGATCCAAACTTCGCCCTGCTCGTTGTCGGCGTCTTGCACGGCCACGCAAAGCGAACTGGACGGCCCAAACGACATACGTCCGTTCTTGTAGAACTTTTTGTTCGGCGGCAAACGCAAGTTTTTGAGGAACTGCGGACCCTCGTAAACCTTGATGACGTTCGGGGCCTGAGCGGCTGCCCAACGCAACGAGCTATGGTCGGCAGCGACTCCGCCACTTGCGGGAAGGACCGACTTCTCACCGCGTGCCGACTGATCGCCCGCGTACTTCATCACGCCCGGCTCGGCCTCGCTGCTGAAGACAACGTTTTTATCGTTGGTCACCGCGACCGACATGTCCTGCGAGCTATATTTCTCGTCAAACTTTTGATAGACCTTTGACTTCGTGCCGGCAATCGTAGTCATGGCAAGTTGGTTCGCCAAATTGTCGGCGACTACCATCGTGTCAGAATTACCCGCCATGGCGACCTTCACGGGATGCGGCATGGCCGGGTCTTTCTCGATGATCGTCGTGAGTTTGCCGGTATCATCAATCTGCTGAATCTTGCCGCCGTCGCGGGGAACTGCCAGCACGACGCCGTTGCTGCGGTGCATGTCGATGCCCGTCGCCGTGAAGGGGAGGCTGACCTTGCCCATCACTTGGCCATCGCGACCGTTGACTTGATAGACTTTGCCCGGTGAGGTTTCGCTGCCCGCAGTGATATAGAGGACGAGCTCTGTATCTTTTTCCATCTTGGGCTTATCGACCGGCGGAGCCATCGTCACGCCGGTAGCATCGACGGGCGGTGCATAGGGTCCAGGTCCGTAGGGGCCCGGTCCATAAGGTCCAGGGCCATACGGTCCCGGTGCATAGGGCCCAGGTCCAGGACCAGGGCCGTAAGGTCCGGGTCCAGGTCCGGGTCCGGGTCCAGGCCCGGGTCCAGGTCCAGGTCCAGGCCCGGGTCCGGGTCCATCGCCCGGCCCATCGGCGGGAGGTGCCGTTCCGTCAGCCGGCGGCGCACTACCATCGGCTGGGGGAGCGTTGACCGTTACGGTCGTTGTATCATCGCCTTTGCCGTCATCGGGCTTGCTCTTGCTGTCGTCGGCTTTGCCGTCATCTTTGGCCATGCCGCTATCGGCAGGACCGGAACCATCACCGGCACCCGGCCCGCTGCCGGCACCAACGCCGTCGCCTTTGCCGCCCACGGTGGCTGCAATAACATCATCCACGCTGGGATCGTCGGTGGTCGCTGTTGACGAATCGCTGCCAACATCGACCGTTGTGTCGCTGCCGCCACTGCCCTTGCCGCCATTGACGACAACCTTCGTGTGGTGGCGATGGCCGTGCTTGACGACCACATGATCGCCGTCATCGACGACAACGGTATTGTTTCCGTGACGCACATAGTTTGTATCGGTGCCCGAATAGAGGCCGGTGTCCGCGACGATCACATCGTGGATACCATCAACGATAACATCGTGGCGATCATCGACCACAACATCGTGGCGCGGCTCGACGTAGACATCGTGGCGCGGCTCCACGTAAACGCGCCGGTCGGGCACGATCGTAGTTTGTGGAACATAAGTTCGAGGAACCGTAACTACCGGAGTCGAAATAGCCGGGCGCGGTGCAATCGCAATCGCAGCCTGCTCGAAGAGCGGCTCGCGATGGCCGAATCCTTCCAGGTACAACCCTTGTAGGCTGCCCCACTTGCCCTCAAAGACCATCAGCTTCTCACGCTCGTGCCAGCCCCAGTTCTCGCCGACCTCGTTGCCGCGCTCGTCGACGATGCGGAACTTGTCGCGATTCTGAAGGACACTGCCGTCGTTGTACTGCATTTCAATATGCAAATACTTTTGCGGGCCGGCTTCCGCAGCCGCCGCGTCGCCCGGACGGGCTTGATCGAGACGCGACACCGTCTTGTGGTGCCAAGGTGCGGCGACTTGAGCCGCCGTGCCGCTCGGCACACTTACATCCGCAGCCTGCGCGGCCAAACCGCACAGCACCAACGCAACAGAGAGTAGCGAATAGCCGCTTCTCATATCCATCGACTCCTAGTTTCTGGTCTGCACGTATCGACCTGTCGGTCGAATGGTGCCAAATGTATGAAAAACAAATGCCAAGCAGATTAAGGCCGGCCAAGTCCGTCCACAACGTTTGGGCACTTGGCCGCTTCCGGGCGCAACCTCACACCCCTTAGCCTATCAAATCCACAACCGTCACGCAATCACGCTCACGATTTAGGCATTCCCACCCAATTGAGTGGTATCGCCACGGCCCGGACGCGATCCGCGACTCCTTACCGTTCTTCGTTGAACAACTTGAAGATTATTCCCAAATTGGACGCCCCTGCGAGCATCGTAGGGTCCGAATGCCACGAAGGCTGGAGGCATGGGTAATCTAGCAGGATTGCGTTAGCCTTCGGACCAAATCCTTGACCGCAAAGCGTTTCGGTGGGATACTCGGCATATTGTCCCACAATGTATAAGGAATGCGTTTCATGAGTACCGCCCACCTAATCGAGCCTCATTTGGGCCGTTTTCAGGAAGATTTTGATGGTTTACGCAAAGAATTGGCCAAAGTGGTCGTCGGGCAGGCCGACGCGATCAATCAAGCACTGATAGCCGCCATCGCGGGCGGACACCTGCTTATCGAGGGGGTTCCCGGACTGGGCAAAACCGTCCTGGTGGAAACCCTCGCCGAAATTTTACAACTCCGATCCAGCCGCATCCAGTTCACGTCCGATCTCACTCCCTCCGACCTCCTCGGCACGTTTGTCGTCATGGAAACCGCTGCCGGACGACGCACATTCGAGTTCCAGCAAGGGCCGATTTTTGCGAATCTCGTGCTCGCCGATCAAATCAATCGCGGTTTGCCGAAGACGCAAGCGGCCCTCTTACAGGCGATGGAAGGGGGCGAAATCAACGTCTCCACCGAGACCTTTCATCTGCCGCAGCCATTTCTCGTCGTCGGCACGCAAAATCCGCTGGAGATGGAAGGGACATTTCCGCTCCCCGAGCCGGAGATTGACCGCTTCTTTTTCAAGCTCGTGATGAAAGGCCCGAGTTGCGACGAACTCGATGCGATTCTCGAACGGACAACGGGGGCTGCTCCGGCGGAACTTCGCGCGGTTGTCGATGGCAACCGTCTGCTCGAAATGCGCGAGATCGCCGCGAAGGTCGTGCTGGCCGCGCCGGCACGTCGTTGGGTGGCCTCGATCGTGTCGGCCACGCATCCCGATTTCCCGCAGGCCCCCGAAGCCATCAAGCGTTATGTCCGCTACGGTGCCAGTCCCCGCGCCGCGCAAGCGATGGTCCTAGCCGCCAAGGTCCGCGCCGCAGCCAACGGGCGAGCTGAAGTTGCCAAAGAAGACTTCGCAGCCGTCATCGTGCCCGCCTTGCGGCACCGCATCCACCTAAACTTTGAGGGCCTAACCGAAAATATCCGCCCCGAAACCCTCATCGAAAGCATCCTAAAAACTCTAAAACCATAGATTCATTCCCCCCTCTCTATCTTCATTTCCTCGCTTTTTCCCCGCATGTCCTTTTTCTCCGCCGGACTTCTGAAACGCCTCCACCTGCACGCTCTTTCAGCGCAGCGAATGGGCAGCCCCCTTTTAGCAGCCGTTCGCAGGACGCTGCCCGGCGGCGGGATGGAAGCAACCGGCCATCGCGAGTATGCTTCGGGCGATGATTTTCACGCAATTGACTGGGATATCTACGCCCGTCGCGGCGATTTGCTCGTCAAGCAGTTTGAAGGACATGCCGACCGCAACGTCCATTTGCTTTTGGACTGCTCGCCAAGCATGGGCTTAGGTACGCCGGCCAAATTTCAGCTTGCCCGACAGATTGCGGCGGCGTTGGGCTATGTTAGCCTGACGACAAACGATCGGCTCGTTGTGGCCGCCTTTGCCGATGGCCTGAAGGCCGATCTGCCGCCGTTGTGCCACGCATCGCGCCTGCCGCGCTTGCTGCGATTTCTCGAAGAACTTACTCCCTGTGGGGCGAAAACCGATCTCCTCCGTGCCGCGCACGAGTTCGTGCGGCGACCGCAACGCAATGGACCGGTCATCGTGATTAGCGATCTCTACGATCCGGACGGTTTTCAGCGCGGATTCGATCTGCTGCGATTTTATGGCTATGAACCGCGAATGGTCCACATCTTTGACCCGCACGATGCCGAGCCAACATTCCTCGGCGATCGGGAACTCGTCGATATCGAATCGCAATCGGTGTTGCAAGGCACGGTCACCGAGCGAACCGTGCGGCGTTATCGCCAACTCGTGGCCGAATTTCACGCGACCGTGCGCGACTATTGCAGTCGGCAAAGTATCGTCTATCTGCCGATTGCTTGCGACGCGCCGGAAGACGAAGTGTTGAAGCAGGTGTTGGGCGTTTCCACACCGTCCTCAGCAAAGGCGAGTGTCGTATGAGTTTCGCCCATCCCCTTGCATTGCTTCTCGGGCTATTGCTAATCCCGGTGGTGCTCCTCTATGGGATGCGAGTCCACCTTCCAACCGAAACGATTGGCACTGGGCCGTTTTGGCAAAAGGCACTTGCCGAGGAGCATGCCCGCTGGAAATGGCGGCCGCGACGATCAAAGTTTTCTCTCGCCTTGCAG
This sequence comes from Planctomycetota bacterium, assembly GCA_025353625.1. GTDB lineage: Bacteria > Planctomycetota > Planctomycetia > Pirellulales > Thermoguttaceae > JANXQG01. The sequence goes on from JANXOJ010000714.1 coordinate 8,300, forward strand.
ATAATGATCGTTGTGCTACTGACGCTAGCCGCGATGGGGCCGCAGTTCCCGGCACCCCGGCGGATCGTTCTCATTTTGGATAACTCAGCGACGATGCGCGCGACGGACGTGCAGCCGACTCGGCTCGATGCGGCCAAAATGGCGGCCCGCTTACTGATTGGCAATCTTCGATCGTGCGACGCAATGGCCGTTGTCGCGACGAGCCCGGTGCCGTATGACCTTCAACCGATGACGAGTAATCGGGACCCACTAGTCGAGAGCGTTGAATCCGTTCAGGCCACGGCGGACAAAGTTGACCTGGAATGGGCCGTGAAGCTCGCTCGCGAGGTCGGCACGCCCGACGAGCGGCCGACGAGCGTGATGTTGATTTCCGATTGCTGTTTCAAGGACGCAGCCAAGCGCGTGCAGGAGAGCGGTGCTGAAATTCTCCGCGTCGGCACGACGGCAGGTAACGTGACGATCGCCGCGTTTACCGCAAGGCGGAGCCGATTTCTTTCCTCTCTCGCGCAAGCAGCTCAGGGGCCGGAGGCGAAGAAAGGTGCCGCGAAATCAGGTTATGCTTCCACAACGGGAGATAATCCCCACCATTGCCAAGTTCTGATCGAGGTGGCCAACCTTGCAAACCAACCGACCGAGGGTCGTGTGGCCCTTTCAATCGATCGCAAACCGACCGAGCCGGTAGTATTTTCTATTTCCAAAAACGGTCGCTGGCAGCACGTTTTCGATTTGGATATTGCTTCGGCCGCACGCTTGGAAGCCAAGCTTGAACCGGTCGACGCCTACCCGTTCGACAACGGTGCCGCGCTCGATATCCCAGCCGCCCCGGCGTCGCATCGCGTGAGACTCGTGTCCGACCTACCGTCTTGTTTGCATGAGGTGTTAGCGGCCAATCGTCGCGTGGATATCGTTAAGGACGACGACGCGAAAACGATCCAGGTACTCGATGGCCACACACCGGAAAAGCTGCCGGATGGTCCGTTGCTGCTCTTCACCCCGTCGGCCTGCGATTTGTGGCAGTTGGGCGAACCATTGGTCGATCCGACCGTTTCGCATTGCGATGAAGCGTCGCCCGTTACGGTCGGTGTGCGGCTCTGGGATGCCTACTTGCCCGACGCTCGTCGATTGAAATTTGCCCCGGCGATTCAGGACGTAGTACGGCCACTTTTTTATTCGGACAAGGATGCGCCGCTTGCGTATGCGATCGACCGGCCGCAAGGCCGGATCGTTGTTGTATGCGGAAACTTGGCGACGAGTAACCTTGGCCGGCAAGCGGACTTTGCCGCGTTCGTCGATCGAGCACTCGATTGGCTTACGGGACGGGCGGTGTGGCGGGATGAAGTGATTTCCTCCGCTCTCCCGTACGCAGGAGAGGGGCCGGAAGCACTCTCGCCCGCGGACGCTGACCTACGTGTGCCAATGGAGATTGGTAGCGATGCGAGTACGATCGTAAGTCTCAAGGCTTGGCCGCCGCTTTGGATTGTGCCGGCTCTTTTGGCCTTGGTGTTGTTGGTGATCGAATGGTGTCTCTACCATCGGCGGTGGACTACGTAACATGACCATTGCTTCCTGGCGCATCGAATTCACTCAGCCGCTTTGGTTTGCGGTCCTAGCCGTTTTGCCGCTGTTGTTTTTTTATGGACGCCGGTCGCTCGTGCAGGTTTCGTCGGGCCGAAAAGTTGCTTCGCTGCTGTTGCGGTCAATCCTCTTGCTGCTCGTGGCCGCCGCATTGGCCGGCCCGAGGGCAACGGGGCTTGCCACGCTTCCAATTGTCGAGGCAAAGTCGCCGGTTGCCGCGCCGCACGTCCCATCAACCGTGGAACTAGCCGCCCCGGCTCGCGTCCGTGCGGGCGAGTCGTTCTCGCTCGATCTGCTCGTGCGGGCCAAGTCAGCCGGCAATGCCACCGTCGAATTATTTCGCGAATCGCAGCCGCTATTGCACGAGAGAATCTCCGTTCGCGAGGGCGACAACCACAAGAGCATTCTGGCGATTGTCCCCAATCCGTCGCGCGTCGCCTATACGGTTCGAGTCGAGGCAGATCGAGGGGTCTTGCCCGACGTGAACGAAGCGGGCTGCGCGATCCAAATCGATCCGCTGCCGCGCGTCTTGCTCGTCGAGAGTCAGCCGGTGCTTGCCAAACCGTTGGCCGCCGCGCTTACGAGCGAACGGGTCGAGGTCGAAGTCCGCTCGCCCGCCGAACTGCCCAACAAGCTCGATGAACTGGCCGGCTACGAACTGGTGATCCTCTCGAACGTGCCGGCTGCCGCCATGCCGGTGGCTCGCATGGAAGCGTTGCGGGCCTATGTGTACGATGCGGGCGGAGGTCTGATTGTGGTTGGCGGCGAACAGGCGTTTACGGCCGGCGGCTACCGTAAGAGCGTGCTGGAAGCCGCCTTGCCGGTCATCTCCGAGCCGGCTAAATCAAAACCCAAGGCAACCCTGGCGATGGTCCTCGTCCTCGATATCTCTGGTTCGATGGACGGCCGCAGCATCGAATTGGCCAAGGAGGCTCTGCGGCGGGCGGTCGGCATGTTGGGGCCGCGCGATCAGGTGGGCGTGTTGATTTTTGAAGATACCAGCCGCTGGCTCTGGCCGCTTGGCCCCGCTACCGATAAGGAGAAGATCATCGCCCGGATCGACTCGATCAAGGCCGAAGGCAGCACGAATATGTATCCGCCGCTGGAGCAAGCTTATCTCGCCCTGCGTGAATCGTACGCCGATCTTAAGCACATCATCGTCATGACCGATGGCGTTTGCACGCCGGGCGATTTCGACGGCCTCGCCCGGTCGATTGCCGCAGCCGGCATCACCATGTCCACGGTCGGCGTGGGCGATGAGCCGGTCGAGGCGTTTTTACGCGGGCTGGCCGAAAAGGCGAAAGGTCGGGCGTACCTCTGCAAAGACGCCGCCGAAGTGCCGCGAATTTTCGAGATCGATACTACGGTAGCCGCTAAAATCGGCATCACCGAAGGCCCGTTCTTTCCGCAAGTCGTTCACGCTTCGCAGGCCCTACGCGGGCTCGATATTTCCCATGCTCCGACGCTGCTTGGCTACGTCGAGACGCAAGCCCGACCGGAGGCCGATGTGCTGCTTGCCGCCAAGACGGGCGAGCCGACCCTGGCGACGTGGCGTTACGGTCGAGGGACGGCGGCGGCGTTCACTTCCGACATTCAAAACCATTGGGCAACGGGTTGGCTGCACTGGCCCGATTTTGGCCGGTTCTGGGCGCAACTCGTCCGCCAGACGATGCGCCGCGAACCGGCGAAGCCATCGCGGCTATCCGCAGAGGCGGCAAATGGTCGATTGCAGATTGTACTCGATTCCATTGATGGGGATGGCCGATTCATCAATGGTTTACAAACCGTTGCAACGATCGCCACGCCCGGCGGCGCACTGCAAGTCGCACCGCTCATGCAAACGGCCCCCGGTCGCTACACCGCATTGCACCCAATCACCGCTCGGGGAACCTATTGGCTGGACGCCCAGCTTCGCCGCGACGGAAAGCTGATCGAAAGCCTACAGTGCGGCACGGTCGTCTCGCGCGTTCCGGAAGCTGCCGCGAAGATCGAAGGCCTGCTGACCGCCGCAACGAGAAATGGCCTGCGGACGATTTACCTTTGGCCCTGGCTGTTGGGCGCGGCGACGATGGTATTGGTGATTGATTTGGCGGTAAAGCGAATGGGAAGAATAGTTCGATGACCGACGGCCGGCTCGTGCATCGTCCGGGATACCCGAATCTCCGCACGCTCGAAATCGCAATACGAACCCTAGAAATCGGCGGCACAACGGTGACGCAAGCCGGCATCGATCAACTTCGCACCGCGCTGCCTCGACTAAAGGTAGTTGGAAATGGGTAATGTTTAGCGAAATGAAGTAGCATGGGAGTTTCATTCGCCCACACCCCATCCCACTCCCGTCCATGGGAGAGGAAAGTCGCGTACTTATCCTCCCGCCTTGCTTTCCTTGATCATCGTCACTTCATTGCCCGCCGGATTGTAGTCCACATGATCCATGAACGCCTGCATCAGAAGAATGCCTCGCCCGCTGACCTTTTCCAAGTTGGCGGGATCGGTGGGGTCGGGAAGGGAGGTGGGGTCGAAGCCGGGGCCTTCGTCGCGGATGACGAAAACGGCTTTGCCGCTGGCCAGTTCCGCTTTCACGGTGATGCGGCGGTCCTGGTAAGGCGACTGTCGGCGGCGGCTTTCGGCCAAAGCAAAGTAGGCGTCGGCATCGGTCTCGCGGAGTTCGGAGCTTAGCTCCAAATTGCCGTGATAGAGGGCATTGGCGAGTGCTTCGCCCAAGGCCACGCCGATGCGGACCTGATCGGCCTGGTTGCAAATACCCAGTGCCAAGCACTCTTCCTGAAAGCGCGCGACGAGCGGTGCAATGAGCGCGGAATCGTTCGCCAAGGAAAAGGCACTATCGCTTTTTGAAAGGCACTGCAACGCTTTGCGAAGCGAAGACGACTGCGTTGACACCTGTAAGACTCGTTTAACGGTATCTCGCAAATGGTCCGGCAGCATTGCTTTGGGAACGTAGCTCGCCGCGCCCGCGTGCAGGGCTTTGAAAGCAATATCCTCGCTTCCTTGGGCGGTCATTAAGATGATCGGCACGTGCGGATATTTGACGCGGACCTCCGAAACGAGCTGTAGCCCGTCAAGATTCGGCATCTGGAGATCGGTCAACACGAGGTCGGGGAGAACCTTTGTCATTTGCCGCAACGCGTCGTCGCCCGACGTGGCGAACTCGACGGTCCAATCGGCCTCTCGCGTGAGGATCCACCCTGCTTGGGCACGGTCCACAGCACAATCATCGACAACAAGAATTCGCGTCATGGTGACACCTTTGGGTCATTGATCGTTTTTGAATTGGGGTCGCCGAAAGGCGAAGGTTTAGAAAGCGCGGCCAAAAGCTTTTTTCCAGCCTCATCCAGGAGATCGGCCACCGGGCGGGCATCGCGCAGATTGCCCTCCTGGCCTAAAGCCTCAAGCCGCATCGCAAGCTCCAAAACGGTGGAGGCACTAAAATACCGCACCGATCCTTTTAGCGTGTGCGCGGAAAGTCGCAGCGACTTGGCGTCGTTGTTTTCGATGGCTCGATGGATGGCCGCAATCAATTGGGGGATTTCGCCCAGGGCGGCATCGACAATGATGGCGAGCAACTGCCGATCGCCGCGAACCGATTTCAATGCCGCATGCCATTCGACATCCGACGATGGCGAGCCAAGCAAAAGTGCTGGATCGGACGATGAAGCTGCCGATGAACCGGCGGGAGCCGTGGCGGGCGAATCGTTGGAACGCGCTTGCACCGATCCCGGCATCAAGCGCGCGATCTCGGCAAAAAACTCGTCGGCGTTGATCGGCTTCGTCACATACCCGTCCATGCCGGCCTCGATACATCGGTCGCGATCCCCCTTGAGGGCGTGCGCCGTCATGGCAATAATGGGAATGTGGCGTGCCGTGCCGCGCTCGCGCGCGCGGATGACGACCGTCGCTTCAAGCCCATCCATTTCCGGCATTTGAACGTCCATCAGCACGAGGTCAAAGCTTCCCGATTCGAGGACCGTTACGGCATCACGGCCATTATTGACGACGCGGACCGAGTGGCCTTCGCTCTGCAAGAGGGCCACGGCTAGCCGCTGATTCATTAGACTATCCTCGGCCAACAGGATGTGCAAGGGCCCCACGACGGCGTGCTTGTCGACGGGTGCCGTCCGCTCCCGACTACTACCTTGGACCCCAATTGCCATCTCGATTGCTTCGAGCAATTCCGAGGGTTTGACCGGCTTGAGCAGATAGGCCGCAATCGCCAGTCGCTCGCAAAGCGTCGTGTCTTCCGGTCGGTCG
>JANXOJ010000144.1 GCA_025353625.1 Planctomycetota bacterium
ACGCGCGTGGACGGGGTGTTCAGCGACGATCCGGAGAAGAACCCCCATGCGGTGCTGTATAGCCAGTTGAGCTATGAAGACGTCTTGCGGCAGAATCTCCGCGTCATGGACACCGAGGCCATTACGAAATGCCGGCAGTACGAAATGCCGATCATGGTCTTTAACTTTCGCAAGGAAGGCAACATCGAGAAGGCCGTGACCGGCGAGCGCGTGGGAACGTTGATTCAAACGGCAAGCAAGCAGCAATAGAAACATCGAAAATAGAGACGGAAAGAGCACGCCATGTCATCCGATGAAATCCTCATGGACGTCGAAGAACGCATGGAAAAGGCGATTGGCGTTCTAAAGCATTCGCTCAGCGGAATTCGAACCGGCCGCGCCAATCCGGGCTTGGTCGATACGCTTCGCGTCGAGGCGTATGGCTCTCAAGTGCCCATCAAACAATTGGCCTCCGTGAGTGCGCCGCAATCGCAACAGATCGTCATTCGTCCTTACGATGCGGGCACGATCAAAGACATTGAAAAGGCTATTCAGACGAGCGGTTTGGGTTTTAATCCGCAGAGCGATGGCCGTATCATCCGGCTCAACGTACCGCCCCTTTCGACCGACGTGCGTCGGAAGATGGTCGCACGCATCAAGGAGCTTACCGAAGAAGCCCGAGTAGCAGTTCGCAACGTTCGCCGCGACGGCAATAAAATGGCCGATCAGGCGGAAAAGGATAAGGAGCTTTCCGAGGACGACCGCGACAAGCTCAAGGAAGAGATACAAGAGTTTACGAAGCAATATGAGGGCCAAGCGGGCGATTTAGCGAGGGCACGCGAGACCGACGTGATGGACGAATAGGGGGAAGGTTTTAACGTTCAAGTCCCAATGAACGAGGATCGTGCCGAATGAGGTGGCGTCGAGCGCACCGCGAGCCTACCGTCCACGAAGACCCGCCATTTTTCGACTATTGCGACAGCACCTGCGCCGCCGCGCGGCAAAGTCGCTGGGCCTCTTGGGCAGTCGGTGCTTCGGCGATAGCGCGGACGATAGGCTCCGTATTGCTTGCCCGCACGAGCAGCCATTTGCCCGGCCAATCGAGCCGCAAGCCGTCCATCGAATCGGCTGCTGCATCGTGGAAGTGAGCCTTTAGCGCGATTAGAGCGGTTGGAATCTTTTCCGTTGCTATGGAAATCTTCGTTTTTTCAATCGCATAGCAGGGCAGCGCATCGGCCATGGCGGCAATCGTTAGGTCGCGTTCGGCCATCGCATCGAGCAGCATCGCCATGCCGACAAAGCTATCGCGCACGAAGCCGACCTTGGGATGGATTGGCCCGCCGTTGCCTTCGCCGCCAAAGATTGCATTGTGTGCGATCATTGCATCAACCACATTGGCCTCGCCGACCGCCGACCGGAAGAACGGCACCCCGGCACGTTCGGCCAAATCCTGGGCCATGCGGCTACTCGAACAGTTCGTGACGATGGGGCCTTGGGAATGACGCAAAATGTGTTCGACACAAAGTGCGACGGTATATTCCTCGCCGATGTAGCGGCCCCGAGCGTCGATGACGGCCAAGCGGTCGGCGTCGGGGTCTTGGCAAAAGCCGATATCGGCGCCGTGTGCAACGATCGTGGAGCAGACGCCCGCCAGGTTTTCAGCGGTCGGTTCCGGGATGTGTGCGAACCGTCCGTCGGGCGATTCACCGAGGATCGTCAGCTTGCAGCCAAGTTCCTCCAACAGCCGTCGGCCAAGCGTACCGCCGGCACCGTGGTTAGCATCGAGAACGACGTGAAAGCCGCGTTTTTTTATCCGCTGGGCATCGACAATCGCCAGAACCAATCCCAGATGTTCGGACAGCGTATCGGGCAAGAACTCGCCGCAACCGATTTTATCGTGCGCTACCCATTCCGGTCGTCCCGCGCGATATTGCTGAAGAACCATTTCGCCGAAGGCTGCCGGGACGACGCGCCCCTCCGCCGAGAAGAGCTTCATGCCGTTATACGGCGACGGATTGTGACTCGCGCTAATTTGAATTCCGCCCGCCGCGCCGTGAAGTCGCACCAGAACGCCCACGGTAGGCGTGGCGTCGATACCGGCGTTGATCGTAGACCGCCCCACGGCCTGCAAACCGCAATTGATCGCCGCTGCCAGCATCTTGCCCGACGGCCGGCTATCGCGAGCGATAACGAACGGACCCGGTGGGGCAACTGTGGCAAAGGCCGTGGCATAGCGGATGGCAATTTCCGGGGTCAACGATTCCCCAACGATGCCACGCAGGCCGGAAACGCTGATGATGGGTTCGTTCAATTTCAAGTTCCTTTCCATTCTGACAAGATTATAGTTCTCGTCCCGCAAACTGCAATGACGTGCTCGAATCCGATACGAATGTAATTGTCGGTTTCCGAGGATGGGTTGTACGAGAATGCCCGGTTGACCCGCTTTTCCATCGCAATGTGATCGCGTACAATGAGGCCATCATGGAACTTCAAACTGCTTTGCAAGAACTCGAATTGGCCTCGATTGCTAAAAAACTCTCGCCCGGTGCCGCGTCCAACATTCGCACTTGGCTCACGGCACCCTACCTCGCCGAATATGCCCCGGCCGTTGCCGAGCATATTTTGGCCGGCAAGTGGGCCGAGTTGCATGATGTCTTTTGGACGACGATCCCATTTGGGACCGGCGGCCGCCGAGGGCGGCTCTACCCCATCGGCACGAACGCGATCAACGATCGCACCATCGGAGAAAGTGCCCAGGGACTTGCCGATTATGTCCGCGAGGTGGTTGGCGATAAGCCGCTAGCCTGTGCGATTGCCTACGACACGCGTCATCGATCGCGCGATTTTGCAGAACTATGCGCCCAGATCATGGCCGCATCGGGTTTTAAGGTTTGGTTTCTCGACGGTTATCGCAGCACGCCCGAGCTTTCTTTTGCCGTTCGCTATAAGAACTGCGATTGCGGCATTATGATAACTGCCAGCCACAATCCGCCGACGGATAACGCCGTCAAGGTCTATTGGTCCACGGGCGGTCAACTCCTGCCGCCCCACGACACAAACTGCATCGATCGCGTCTACGGTATCGAGGAGATCAAGCGCATTGGGTGGGCGGAAGGCATCGCCTCCGGCCAGATCGAGGCGTGCCAGGAGGAGGTCGATCGAGCATTCGTCGCGGCCGTGATTTGTCAAAGCACGCCAGGGCCGCGCGATTTGAAGATCATCTATTCACCGCTGCATGGCGTCGGTGCATCGGCCGTTTGCCCGGTGCTGGAAGCCGCCGGGTTCGAGGATGTCGAGGTCTTTGGCCCGCACGCAGCGCCGGACCCCGATTTCACGAACGTGCCGAATCGGGTTGCCAATCCCGAGAACGCGATTGTCTTTGATGCGATGATTGCGCGCGGCAAACAGATTCAGGCCGATCTGATCCTTGCGACCGATCCCGATTGCGATCGACTCGGATGCGCCGTGCCCCAATCGATGGATCGAAACGCAGCATGGTCAACGCTAACCGGCAATCAGATCGGGGCACTGCTCACCGATGCCTTGCTTGCCGAACGCAAAGCGGCCGGAACGTTGCATCCCAAACTATATGTCGTCAAAACGCTCGTCACCACGGAATTGATCCGGCGAATTGCCGACGCTTACGGGGTACAAACGGCGGGCAATTTGCTCGTGGGGTTCAAGTATATCGGCGGCGAGATGGACCTTCGCGGTCCAAAGGATTTTGTCTTTGGCGCGGAGGAATCCTACGGCTTCCTTGCCGGCGACCACGTGCGCGACAAAGATGCCGCCGTGGCATCGCTGCTGCTCTGCGAATTGGCCGCGCGATGGAAGGCGCTCGGCAAGACGTTGCTGCAACAACTCGATGCGTTGTACGTCCAATTTGGCTGCCATAGCGAAAGCCAGGTCAACGTGCAAATGCCCGGCGAACAAGGAATGGACGCCATGAAGGCATTGATGGCCAAATTTCGATCCGATCCGCCTACGGAGATTGGCGGAATCAAACTGGCGCGGGTCCGCGACTACTTCAACAATACCGCGACTATTCCCGGTGGCCGACCGCTGCCGCTTGGCGGCCCAATTGGCGAATTGGTGATCCTCGATTTGGCAAGCGACGGAAATTATGTCGCAGTTCGGCCGTCGGGCACCGAGCCTAAGGTCAAGTTCTATATGTTCGCCTGTGACCCGCCATTGCCGGAACGTGAACTGGCTGCGGTTAAGGCGTCGCAGATCGCCCGCATGAAGATGTTTGCCGAGGATTTGCGGAAGTTCTCCGGGGTGTAATCGGCTATTCGCGATATCGCTGAAACGCCTTCACCAAATCGGCGACCTTAGGCTATGGGATTTAAGCCCTTTAAGGTGAACGCCGTTCGAGCGATGACGTTACCGTCGTGCGTCGGGTCGCGGCGAGCCGGCCATCCGCTGCGGCCCAATCGCGGCACCAATCCAGCCATCGTCGATGGAAAGCTGCGTGACAACCACGCCATCCAGCTTAGGATTGTGTACGAAAGTTTCCGGTGTCACATGGACCGGCTCTTTCTGAGAAAAAACTTTTGAGAAGACGCCGCGCAGTGCAATCTGCGATCCCGTACTCATCCTGGGGCAGTTGAGTTGGACAATCCCGTCGCGGACTAGGTCGACGGAACGGCCGCGGACTTCGGGGCGATAGAATGCCCGGACTTGAAAGTCCTTGAACTTCCGAGGCGACTTGGTGAGCTTGGCAATCGATAAAGTAATCTCGATCCGGCCATCGACGCAATGGACGTGCAGAGCGTCTTTCGACGCAAAGGTGATCTTTACGTCGTCCTGGTCTGGATCGACCGCTTTTGGTTTCGGGCGATGGAGCCGTTCAGAAACCCGTTCGCCAAGTTCTGCCAGTCCCAGCGTCTGTCCGTCAAGTTCCAAACGCGCGAGGACGTTGTTCAACATGCTTTCGTGGATCTGTAAACTGGCCAGACTGTCCGACGGGGCCTGCGGACGCGGCGTGTGGGCACCGAGTTGATCCGCGCCGGCCAAGCGAATCCGCATGCTGAAACGCTGTTCGTTCGTTTCGGCCGCAATCAAAGTCGGCTCGAGCAGCAAGGCATCCATCGGCCCCAGAACTTCATCGTGAAGTTGTTTGGAAGCCTTTGCGATCTGGTTCGATGTCTCGCGGTCGACGCGCTCTTTGGCCTTTGCCGCGATCTTCTGCCGCACCTCGGCGTCGGCGGCCGGCATGCTCTGGTCGTGCTGCGACCGCGCCGCGTTGCGGACCACGGAGCCTAGGATCGGCAGGTGATCAAAATCGGTGGCGATGCTCCTCAGCGACGACGTGTTATCGACATCGACTTCAGTCGGCTCGGTGCGGATGCCGCGCAAAGTTATTTCCATCGGCTTGCGGGCAATGTACGCCGATTCGCTATCGCTGACAAAAGTTGCCGGGCCGGCCGTCGTGCGCGTCAAGGCAGCCACTTGGCCGTTCACTTCCAGCGCGATCCTAACGCGATAGGGGTCGGGCAACATGCGGATGCGAAGGTCGCTAGCAACCAAACTCTGCCCGTGGACGGGGTTTCCAAGCACCGTATCCTGTACCGCGGCATATTCGGGATCGCGTTTGGGCATCATGCGATTGAGCAGGTCGGCATTGATGGCCACGCGAACGTTCGCATTGCGATAGTGCATTTCGACGCGTTCGCCCAATTCGCGTTGTGCTTCACCGGAGCCGACGGACAGAGTTTGGCAATCGTGGGCCAAAACGAGGGCATCGCTGGGAAGGCCCGATTTTTCATAGTTCTCGATGTGCTGAAGCAGGCGATTCGATTCGACCGGCTCGGCAGTATGCCGCAACATCTCTCGGTTCAAGGCAGCCATCGGCCGCGAAGCGAGAAACTGTCGCTGGTGCGTCGACATCGACATTTGATTGATCCGCTTCAATACCTGCTGAGCCAGTTCTCGCGGCACGCGCTCGTCGGCCGACTTCCGCCGAATCGACCAGTCCCGCAACGTATCGACGTGTAAGAACTTCCGCCATGCGCTACCTTCCGCCGATCCCTTGGTCAAATTGTCGATTTCGCCCAACGCATCGTCCATTCTCTTAGGATCGACGTCCGGAACGGGCGAATCGGCCGCGACGAGTCCACCCATCTTTCCGATTTGCTCCCACACCGCAACGTGCCGCTGCAACGATTGGCCTGCGCGAGCCAAATTGTCGACGACAGCGCGATCGGCGATTGTCGGAATCATCGTCGGTACCCAACTTGCCGATTGCCGCAATTGAGCCAGAAGATCGGACGTTTCCGGTGCTCCCACAGATATCGCCGGCCCCAATCGATGCAGTAACGAGTCCGTTTCCGTTGCCCAGGGTTTTGTAATGTCGTTCGATTTTAACGACTCGATCAGGCCCAGCAACGTGGTTGGTTCTTCCCATGCACGGCCAATTGGCTTCACGGGGGCACTTGCAACATTCGGTCCAACTTCAGGAAGTGCAACGTCCGCTTTCGAGGGCGCTTTGTCGGATTCGCTGGTGCTTCTTGCATCCTGCAAACTTTCAACGCTCGGCGAAGGAATGGCGGCAACGGGTTGCGGCTCGGCCTTCTGCAAGTAAGGCTGCATGGCGGTTGCTAATTCGCCTTCCTTTGCCCCTTGCTGTTGGGTCGTTGCCGTCGTTTGGGTAGGATCCGGGATTGCCGTGGAGGGAAGGCGAACGGCAATCGTGGCCTCGGGTTCCATGCGGGAATGGCCGCCGGCTTCCAACGAGCTTTGGGAAACCGAACGCGGACTCACACTTTGAAGTGCTTCCAATTGGGGTTCGGACGCCGGATTCGGATTGACGTCAAATTGAGAGACATCCCCGAGCACGCGAACCGTTGAGTCGCCCTCAACGGATTGCGTTTCCACCACTTTTATTTCTGTCGGCGGTGCCATTCCATTTGAGTCGGTACGTCCACGCCCCGTTTCAACAACGTCGGCGTTATTCCAAGACATCTCGGGACCGGCAGAGGTACTCTGCACTTCACCTGGAGCCATTGCCACCGCCACTTTGACCGGATCTGCCAAGGGCCGATCCTTCGCCGCTTGAGTTTCCGTGCCCGGTTCGATGGAACGGTCGCCCGAAACGGTTAGGGCAAGGGCGGTGGACATTACGTCGCCGGGAATCACAGTGTCGCGCAACGCGCTGGCCTGCACTTCGATCGTCGGACCTGCGGTAGTTTCGACGCGCGCGGCGATATACCCGGCCGTTTTGGCAAAGTTAAAGCCGTCCGACGTTTTGTCGGAAGTTTGCACCAGAGGAAACGAACGAGTCTCAAGCGACCGTTGCGAGGAGTCGCGATGCGACTTTTTCGCCAAGGATGTCGGCCGCGCAATCTGCTCCCAGTTCCTGGGCAGCCGAATGCTGAGAATAATTAGCCCCACCAATAGAGCTAAGATCGGCCAACTAACATCCTGTCGATGGCGAAGCATTCCCGTTTCCCTCCTAGAAACCGGCCTCAAAGCACTTGCGAATGCCGTCAAGCGAACTCAATCGATTCGCCCAAGACGGCTTGTTCCGAACAACTTAACGCAAGGCTACTGGCATCCGTTAAGATCGGTTGTTTAGGACGGCATCATCAACCGCGAATCAGAACTTCCGGCAGTAGCCGAAATGGAGATTTTGGCGAACCTTATGGATAGGCAATTTATGTCGCCCAATCGACCGCCTTTTCCCAAATCCCCACAAAAGCGGGATGATATTCCCGAATATCCCACTCCTCGTTCTTGGGAAGCACGGAAAAATCGAATCGCTCATCGGCCTCAACTACGAACTGGCTCGTAAGGGGGGCGTTGCGGATCAATTGTGTCATTATGACCATCATGTCATCGTGGCGATCTACGTAAAGATCGTAAGGTGGCGAACAGAATACGACCCAAGGTTCCGGCACCGGCACCTGGAAGCGTTGTGCCCAAAGAAAGGTGTTGCCGGGAACAATATCGATCAATCGGTCGATTTCCAGCGATTTTGCGTTGTCGCGGATAGTTCGACAAGTCGGCAGGTGCTGTTCAAAAAAAACCGCTCGCAGAGCACCGCGGCTGATTGCTTCAAGCCCCAAAGCACCCGTTCCGGCGAACAGGTCGATGGCCACCTTTCCGATGACGGACGTGCCGAGTAGATTAAAAAGGGCCTCGCGGACGCGGTCTTTCATCGGCCGAGTTCGCATATCGCCGTCGTATTGCAGCTTTCGCCCGCGAAATCGCCCCCCGATGATGCGTACGCCCAGCGGCTCCGTGGCACGCTCGCCGATCCCGTTTCGGGTGCCTTGTTTTGCCGCTTTTCGTTGTTTCGCCATGAATGCCCTCTTTGCCAACTCTGCCTCTTATGGTACGGTATGAGGCACGAATTCGATAGCGGGAGCCGTCAGCTTTCCTGTGGATTCACCCCCATCGAGGATGATTATGAGACTTTTTTTCAAACCGGTCGTTTTTTCAGCTTTTGCCGCATGGTTCGCTTTGGCCGCATCCAGTACTCTGGCCGCCGGGGTGAAGTCGGACGAATTCGCCAAGGTCAACAAGGAATGGCACGATCTGGTTGGCAATTTGGCAGCCCTCAAGGTCCAATATCACAATTTGACCGATGCGGCACAGAAAGCCGACGTTGCCAAGAAA
>JANXOJ010000067.1 GCA_025353625.1 Planctomycetota bacterium
CCCGATTATCTCGATTTGCACGCCCGATGAGCCGCGGGCCGCGAGAATCGTGCATGAAGTAGCCAAGGCCAGCGGGCTGCCGGTTTACGTCTGGTCGGTGACCGAGGGCTTGCAGGCTAGCGGCATCGACCAAGTCTTGGCCGATGCGGGCAGACCGGCGGCCGCGCTCCGCTACCTCAAAGACTCGGCCCAGTCGGCGGTCTACCTCTTCAAAGACCTTGGACAACATGCGAAGGAACCGCAGATTCTACGCTATTTGCGCGATCTTTATTTCTCGCCGATCTCGCGCCCGTGGACGCTGATCTTGCTCGATTCCACCGCGCCGCCGATGGAGATGCGGAAGTTGAGCCTGCCGTTTGAAATCGGCTGGCCCGACGAAGAAGAGATTCTATCCATCGTCCGCAAGACCTACCAAGAAGTCCAGCAGCGCAGCTTGCAAAAGGTGGAATCGCGGCTTAGTAAGACGGAATTGGAACTGGCCGTGCAGACCTTGCGCGGTTTGACGAGCGAAGAGGTTGCCCGCGTGGTTTCCGAAGTTTTGCACGAGGACTACGTGCTCGACCGGGCCGATCTGGCGCGGCTCGTTGAAGCCAAACGGACTCGCTTGGCTGCAACGGGCTGCCTGGAATCGATCATCGTCGACGTCTCGCCCGACGAAATCGGCGGCATGAAGAATCTGAAACGCTGGCTCAATCTGCGGCACTCGGGCTTTTCGGGCCGAGGCCAGGAATTTGGGCTCGATCCACCGCGCGGGTTTCTTCTCTTGGGCGTGCAAGGTTGCGGGAAGAGCCTCTGTGCCAAAGTGGTCGCTTCGGCATGGCGGATGCCGCTAGTCCGCTTGGACCCCGGCGTGCTCTACCAAAAGTTCGTCGGCGATACGGAAGCTCGGCTTCGCGAGGCATTGCAGCAGGCGGAGGCGATGGCTCCCGTCGTTTTCTGGATCGACGAAATCGAAAAGGCATTCGCGTCGGCGAGCAGCGAATCGTCCGACGGCGGGCTGTCGCAGCGGATGTTCGGCACGCTGCTGACTTGGATGCAAGACCATCGGCATCCGATCTTCCTTATCGCTACCGCCAACGATATTGAAAAGCTGCCGCCAGAATTGATGCGCAAGGGCCGCTTCGACGAGATATTCTTCGTCGATCTGCCCGGCACGGTCGAACGCGAAGCCATCTTCAACATTCACTTCCGCAAGCGCAACCGCGACAAGGCCGCGTTTGACATGGACCGCCTGACCGCCGCCGCCGAAAACTTCACCGGTGCCGAGATCGAACAGGCCGTCGTCTCCGGGCTGTATGCGGCCTTCGCCGAGAAAAGCGAATGTACAACCGAGCACATCCTCTCGGCAATTCATTCCACACGGCCGATTGCCGTCGTCATGCGCGAGCGAGTCGATCATTTGAGGGCATGGGCGCAAGGGCGTTGCGTGATGGCGGATTGAATGAAAAAGCTGCAAACACTCTTCCTTGGCCATTGGATTCCTTTTGAATGGGCCGTAGGTCGGTTCGCGGATGTGATGCGAACCCTCCGTCCTCTCGCCGCTGGTCTTCGTCGAACGAGCTAAACTGCCGTAGAAATAGCTTGCCGGATTGCGACTTTGCAGTGCCGGCGGGGCAGGTTCTCAGGGAAAATGGGATGCAAGCGGACGCTTGAATGTCCGCGTGTTCTTCGCGACCATCAAGGCCCAACCTGCCAAGACGATACCGCCCGCAGCCAGTAGGGCGATGCTCGAAGGCTCGGGCACGATCGTAATAAGACCATTGGTCATCGTTCCAGGGATCGGTGCATCCGAAAAACTCGTCGGGCCGTTGAGTGTATTGGCGATCAACAGTGGAAATGCTTGGCCGGGAAAAAATCCTGTCGTATCGATGGTCACGGTTGCCAAGAGGCCATCGGCAGAAACCACATCGCCATTGTTCGCCGTCAGGATGTATTCCGTGAGGACTTGCGGGACGCTGCCCTCGTCGACGGGGTCCGAGTAGTCGAACTGAAAAATGGAATTGGTGACGAAGTCGAGCTTTGTAAAGACTGGCCCAGGCGTCCCGCCCGAGGCTGGCCCGCCATCGCCAACTTGCAGGTTGAAGTTGACACCGCTGACCATTGCCCCTCCGGAGACGTAAACCGGGATCGTTTGGTTCGGAGTATTCGGCAGCAAGAGGTAGTTGCCGAGGGTAATGTCTGCCGTACTCGCGCAGCAAGGCGAAGTTAGGCCGGCAATCGCGAGAAAGACCATTGACGTTAAGCGTCGAAACATCGCAAGAACTCTTAATAATTTTGCAGGACAGCGTTCGGTGCGCGCACAGAACGCCCTGGACGTTAGCACATTGCATGCCGCCGATTGGCAATCCGATGATTGAGAAGAAGCAAGTCTCAGCGATTAAAAAAGTTACGGCGACTGACCTGGCGGAGAAAGGGGCGTTGCCAGTATAGAAATGTCCGAAATCGGACAATTAACAGCCGCGATTATTGGCCAAAAAGCCCGAAGTCGGACATTTACGCGGCGCGCGTTCGCTGGGACCGTTCCCGTTGGGGTCGCCCACGTTTGGCCGGCAGCGCGTCTGGAAAGTGCTTCTCGATGCGGCGGCGCAATTGCTGCCGCGAGACGCCGAGCATGGCTGCGGCGTGGCTTTGATTATCGTTGGCGATTTTCATCGCCGTA
>JANXOJ010000079.1 GCA_025353625.1 Planctomycetota bacterium
CAGAAAGCGTGCCGCCGTTGAGCGTGAGCAGCGAGTTGATGGTCTGCGTGTTGTTGGTCGCGGCATTGGTCGAGAGCGCCGCCCCGCTGGCAACCGTAATTGCGCTGCTGGAGGACAACCCGTTCTGTACTCCGATTTGCAAGACGCCGCCGTTGATGGTCGTGCCGCCGCTGTAGGTGTTGGAGCCGGAAAGCGTCATCGTGCCAACTCCGCTCTTGATGAGGCCGTTATTGCCGCCGCTGCTGTTTTGGAGCACGACGGAGACATTCAGGTCGCTGGCGGGGCTGCTGGTCGCGTCGGCCACGTTGAAGGTCGTCGAGGTGCCGGCTCCGTAGGTGCTGCCAAGTACCATTTGCGAGTTTGCGCCGCCGCCGCTGATCGTCGAAGCCGCGCCGCCGCCGACGGTGATCGTCCCACCGAGCTGAAATGACGGGAAGGAAGCGTTAGCGCCACCGGTGGAATTGATCGTGCCGGCGTTGAGGTCCACGGGGCCGAGGGTGTCGAAGAAAGCCCCGTTGTTGGTGATCGTGCCGCCGCTGGCGATCAGCTTCACCACCGGATTTGAATTGGCATTGCCCAGCACGTCGTTGGCGCCGAAGTTCAACGTGGCTCCGCTGCCGACCGTAATCGTCCGACTCGCCGTCTGTGGATTGCCGAGCGAGCCGATCGTCGGGTTAGCCCCCCCCGTAGCGCCAGAGGCCAGCACGGTACCGCCGTTGATGCTGATGTTGCCCGTGAAGGAACTGCTGGCGCTGCTGAGCGTCAGCGTGCCCGCGCCGGCCTTGGTCAGCCCGCCGCCGCTGGCAACCATCGCAGCCGCGACGGTGACATTGTACGTCTGTGTATCGAAGGTGACACCGCCGCCGTTCACGTTGACCGTAAGCCCCGCGGCGGCATCCAGGAAGTCCGCCGTGCTGCCGCGGGCCTGAAAAGTTCCCCCGTTAAGGTTGATGGTCTTCGTTGCCGAAGTGCCGGTGGCGAACTGCACCATCGACAGTGTGCCTCCGTTGAGATTGACGGTAGCAGAACCCGTTCCACCGGCGCTATTGCCGAGGTAGACATAGCCAAGATTTCCGCCCGTGTTTCCGCCGAGGGCAACCCCAGTTCCGACACTTACGAGACCGCTGGAGATAGCCAGCGTGCCATTGCTGCTGGTCGCAACTGCACCGTTGTCATACCTGGTATTGATGCCCAGCGAGGTGGCGATGTTCACCGTGCCGCCGCCGACGCTCAGCAGGCCCTTGCTTCCGGCATTTGCCGCAATGCGGAGAAACCCGGTATTGCCGGTCTGTTGGAAATTGAGTAGACCGGCGTTGCAATTAATGGTTCCGTTGCCGCCGTCAACGCCAAGAAAGTTGGAGTTGGGTCCGGAGTCGCCGCCAAAAGTAAGGGTGCCCGCTGATGCGTTCATCGTGAGGCTTCCCGCGCCGGAATTAAGACCGACAACCATGCGGTCTGTCGTGGCCAAATTGACCGCGGTACTGAAGGTCGCTGTGCCGCCATTAGCGATCTGTATTCTCTCGGTTGTATGTCCCGTCGACCCTGGCACCGCAGCCGGGTTCCAATTCCCGGCCGTGGCATAGTCGCCAGAAGGAACGTTCCATAAGTCGTCGCCCCGAGCGGTCCCGCCGATCGTCAAAGATGCTGCGGCCAAAACAACGGCCATTGCGGTCGCCGCAAACAGCCGGCACGCTTGAAAACACGAAAACCGGATCATGTTGTTCTCCTCACCTGGCAGAATTGCCTTTGTCTAATAATTTTCTCTCATGGTAAATCTCTCAAGGGTAGGGTGGGCCGAGTCACACGAGTCCCACCATATTTGTATTCAATTCAACTTGTACTTACGCATCAGATACTTCTCGACGGCCGCCCACTCTTCAGCCGCAAGCGGGAGGTCATCGATCATTAGTGGCTATTGGGCAGTGGTTAATTGACAGTAACTCAGTTCACAAGCTACACTTTAGGGCATCGTTCTCCGATTTCAGATCGGACGAATTGATTATACGCAGAGGCTAAGAAGGGTTGCAATCAGGCTGCGGAATTTACGCCTGTCGGGCGTGTTGGGCAGAACGGCGAGAAATTGTTTTTGCAGCATTTGCCGCGAAATCGAGCGGCGACGGCCGGCATGGGAGGGACGGCGATCAGGATTGTCCCACGAGCGTGCGCGGCGGTCGCTCAGTTCGGTTTGCGGCGTGTCCCAGCAGCATAGCTCGACCAACGCGTACATCCATTGGTTCAAGTGCCAGCAGCCGATGCTCGACCAGACGTTGCGAACCTGCTGCTGCCCGGCACCCCAAACTTCCTTGACGTCGTGGAAGTGTTCTTCAATCGCCCAGCGCGCGGCAACGACTTCCAGGATGTCGCGCACTTCGGCCGAGGTGTCCGTGCAGAAGTAGGGCGCCCAACTGCCGTCCTCGTAGCGAAGAATCACCACGCGGATCGCGCCGCCG
>JANXOJ010000131.1 GCA_025353625.1 Planctomycetota bacterium
CATTCGAGATGGCCTTGCTAGCCGAAGTCGAGCGACGCCAGCGACCCGCTCTATGTATCTGTCTTGGGCAGCAATTACTGAACATCTACCGTGGCGGTAGCCTGCACCAGTTCATCCCCGATCTGCCCGGCAAGCAAGAGCATCGCAAGATTGGCGAGGTGTTGCTGCGGCATCCGGTGACCATCGAGGCCGACTCGCTACTGGCAAGAGCGATCGGCAAGACGGAGATTTCCGCGAACACCTACCACAAACAGGCCGTGAAGAGCGTCGGACGAGGTCTGCGGATCGTGGCAATGTCGCCGGACGGAATTATCGAGGGATTAGAAGATTCCTCTTTCCCGATGCTCGTTGCCGTGCAGTGGCACCCCGAGCGGCTGACGGACGAGCCTGAACACTTGGCGCCGTTTCAATTACTGGTAGAGAAGTCGGCGGACGCTAAGCTTCATCTGAGATGAATCGTGCAAGGCAATCTAAATGAACATTCTTGCCTGCCCAGTGGCTTCGAGAACGCTCATCCAGAGGTCGCCGTCGGGATCGACTTTGTAACGCTCGCGAATCGCTAGGGCCATCGGGACGTGAACGAACCGATTGTGCCAACGACCGACGACCATCTCGGTGCGTCCGCTCATGGCGGCGTGAACGGCGTTGTGTGCCAGCCGTAGGCAATAGACGCTATCGTAGGGGTTGGCGGGAACGCTGCGAATGGCATAACTGGGATCGATATACTTGAGATTCAATTCCAGGTGATTTGCGGTAAAGTAGTCGGAGATTTTTTGCTTGAGGTAAAGCCCCACGTCGTGTAGTTTGACGTTGCCGGAGGCGTCCGTCCCATTGCCGCTGCCATCGCCGTTGGAGAGCAAATGCTGTCCGGCACCCTCGGCCACCACGATTACGGCGTGGCCGCGCTGTTCCAGCCGTTGGCGGAGTGCGATGAGGAAGCCGTTGTCGCCCTGCAAATGGAAGGGCACTTCGGGGATCAACACAAAGTTGGCATCGCTCGTGCCCAGCGAGGCGTAACAGGCGATGAAGCCCGAATGCCGCCCCATCAATCGAACTAGCCCGACGCCGTTGGGCGAGGCCTTGGCCTCGACGTGCGCGCTGCGGATCGACTCGGTCGCCACCGAAAAAGCAGTCTGAAAGCCAAAACTCTGATCGATGAATTGAATGTCGTTGTCGATCGTTTTCGGAATGCCGACCACGGCGATCCGTTCGCCCCGCTCGGCGATGACGGCAGCCACATCGAGCGCGCCGCGCAAGGAGCCATCGCCGCCAATGACGAACAGCACATTGATGTTCATGCGCTCCAGACAATCGACGATCTCGTGCGAGTCCTGCTCGCCGCGCGATGTGCCCAGAATCGTGCCGCCATGCTCGTTAATGCCGCTGACCAGTTCGGGCGTGAGGTCCACCACGCTACGGCCATATCGGGCGATAAAACCCTGATAGCCATTGCGGAAGCCGTATATTTTCCTTACGCCGTAGTGAAAGCTCAGTTCCATCACGAGGCCGCGGATGACATCGTTCAACCCAGGGCACAGACCGCCGCAGGTGACGATGCCGGCACGGCATTTTGACGGATCGAAAAAAATCTTCCGCTGCGGTCCGGCCGGCTCGAAGCCGGGCAACTGCTCGATGGGGATGCCGCGCGCAGTGATTGCACTGGCCGTATCATCGAATAGCACGCGATCGCTTTCATCGACGCTGTGATAGGTTTGCCGTCGGCTGTTCAAAAGCGGGAGCAATGGCGTATCGATGCGGCACGGCCCCAGCGTTTTTACGGCGAAATCGGCAACTTCCATCATCGGTGGAGTCTCCCCCGCGACGCCCCCTGCCGTCGCGCAGCATTAGCGCGGCTTGGCGAGCTTCGCTTGAAAGCAAGCCGTGAGCAAATGCCGGACCAACCGCCCGTTTGAAGCACTTCCGCCGATACTTGCGGTTCCAACTGTATTGCCTTTGCGCAGCCGCTGCCTTCAGATGGGGCAGCTGGGGAGGTATCCGGAACATTAATCTTCGTTGATCCACGCTATTTGTTGGAATAGAAAAATAGTGCCGACTCGCGACGATTCGTGTCCAATTTCTGTCCCTATTTTTCTGTCAATCATCTTTCTGTCTTAAAAAATCGTCCTGCAAGCCCCCGAATTTCCCCAAATCCCTGTTTTGATGCGGCGTGACATTGGGTAAAATGCACTTGACTCTAGCGGCCCTGCGTAGGGGCTCGTACGTTTGCTTGCAGCGAGGTATTCATGCCCAACCGACCGTTCCGCTTCCTCCATTCGAGTGATTTCCACTTGGAATCGGTCCCCTACGGCCTGGCGGAAGTGCCGGACCACCTGCGGGACACACTCATCGACACAGCCTATCGTGCGGCACAACGAGTCTTCGATACGGCGATCAACGAGCATGTGTCGTTCGTAATTCTCTCGGGCGACATCCTCAACAACCATCAGGCCGGGCTGCGCGGCCCCGCCTTTCTCGCTCAGCAGTTCGCTCGCTTGGCGGAACACCATATTACTGTCTTTTGGGCCGGCGGTCGGATCGATCCGCCTGAGGCTTGGCCGGCCGCGTTTCCTTTGCCGGATAATGTGAAAATTTTCCCCGGCGGGCGAGTTACGGAATTTGTCTACCATGAAGAGGATATGCCGCTCGCCCGCTTGGTCGGCATCAGCGGCGACGGAGCAAGCAAACTAAACGCCGGCGATTTTTCGCCCGATCCCGCCGGACTGTTTTCGATTGGCGTGGCCTATGGGACTGCCGACGCCGCCGCGTTGCAGGTGCGGGGGATGCACTACTGGGCATTAGGCGGGCAGCACGCGCGAACGACGCTCTACTCCTCGCCCGGCATCGCGCACGATTGCGGCACGCCGCAAGGACGCGACCCCGACGAGCGCGGCCCACACGGCTGCACGATTGTCGGCGTCGATGAAGCGGGCCGCTCGCGGATGAGCTTTTCCACAACGAGCGTTTTGGAGTGGCTGAGCGAAACGATCGTCGTCGATACGTCGATGCGTCGCGAGAATGTCGAACACTTACTAACGGAACGCATCCGCGCCCTGGCCGCCCGTTCGCCACAAACCAATCTTTTGATCTCGTGGTCGATTGCCGGCAGCGGGCCGCTCTTTTCGGAGCTGCGCCGCGGCAAGCTGCGCGCCGAGTTGCTCGATTGGTTGCGGATCGAGTTCGGCCTGGGGTCGCCGTCTTTGTGGTCGGTCGCGCTGGAGATCGAGAGCCAAAGTGCCGTGCCGGCTGCAATGCTGGAGCAGCAGACGATCCTAGGCGACTTCCTCCGGGCCGTGCGGCATTTTGAGACGCATACCGACGAGCCGCTCGATCTTCAATCGCTGCTGGCCGAAGCTCACATCTCCGGCGTTCTAGCACAAGCCACGGCCATTGACGACCTGCCGACGCGGAAGCGAGTGCTGCATGAAGCGGCCATGTTGGGCATGGAACTTCTGGGCGGCGACTCGACCGATGGGGGTCGCCACGCATGAAAATCACCAATCTGGAAATCGGCGGTTATGGCGTTTGGACGGGACTAAAACTCCAACGGCTGACGGACGGTCTGAATGTGGTCTACGGCCCCAATGAAGCGGGCAAATCGACACTCTTGCAGTTCGTTCGCAGCGTACTCTATGGCTTCAACGCCGAGAGGCTCCGCTACGTCCCGCCGATACATGGCGGCCGCGCCGGCGGATCGATGGAGGTCTTTGGCAGCCACGGCCGATGCAACATCGTGCGACATGCGCCGCTCGACGAGCGGCCCGGCCCCGGCGAAATCATCGTTACGACCGCCGATGGTACGCGGCAAGGCGATCAAGTCCTTCGCGGGCTTTTGGCCAATCTCGACGAGCCGACGTTTAACAACGTCTTCGCCATTAGCCTGCATGAAATCCAGGAGTTGAACACCCTCAGCGACACCCAAGCCGCCGACCTGCTCTACAGCATCACTGCCGGACTGGACCGCGTATCGTTGACGGAAGTTGCTCGCGAGCTTGAAGCCTCGCGGAATCGAATTCTCGATCGCCACGGCGCACCGTGCCAGATCGCGCAAATGCTCGATCAGCGCGAACAGCTTCGACGGCAAATCGACGACCATCACGGCCAGACGTTGACCTACGCTCGATTGGCTTCGGATCGTAAGCAATTGGACCACGACTTGGCCCGATTGGACGAAGAGAAGCTGGAACATCTCAAGCAGTTGTCGGTACGCGAACTGGCCGTCGGCCTGCGCGATCGCTGGAAGCGGCATCGAGCCATCGGAGATGAACTGTCCGCGCAGGGGACTCCTGCCGCCGTTCCGCCCGACGCTGTCGAGAAGCTGGAAGCGATTAAGCAGCGGGGTCGCGCCCATGAGGATCGAATTGAAAACATGCACCGTCGCGGACAGACGCTTCGCCATGAGGCGAATCGGCTGCCGGTCAACGAGGCCCTGGGCCGACACGGGGGTCGGATTGAAGCGACGCTGGAACAAGACCCTTGGCTCCGCGCATTGGAAAGCCAGATTGCCGACCTCGAACGGCAGCGTGAAGAACTGCACGGCTCGATGCTGGAAGAATACGAACGAGCGGGCCTCGGCAAGGTATCGCGAACCGATCGGCTGCCCAAGTTCTCGCACGGCGACTTGGCTCGGCTTCGCGCTCCGGCGCGAAACTTGATTGCCGCTACGAATCGTTCCAAGCAGCACCGCAACGAAGCATCAACGGCCAAGGAGACGGCGTCCAGCATGGGGCAGCAGGTTGCCCAGGCATTGACTTCACGAAACGCTTCCGATCTCTCGGCGGCGATGGAACGAGCCGGCAACCTCGTTAATCTGCTGCGGCGGCGCATTCAGATCGACGAACGGCTAGAGCAGATGGCGCGCAATGAGAAGGAATTGCAGGAGCAAGTTCACGGATTCATGCAGAATCAGATTCCACCGCTCAATACGGTCTATGCCTTGGCGGGCATTTTTGTCGTCGGCGCGGTCCTGCTGGGTATCCAGATCATGTATCCGACGATTACCGGCCACAACGGCTGGGTGCTGATTCCGCTCGGTATCGGCGTGCTCGTCTTGGCTGTCTTGGGCCGGTACTGGCTGCAACGAACCAACGACGATCAACTCGATGCCTGCCAAAACCAATTGCAACTGCTGCAAAAGCAAATCCGGCAATCGAGCGATGAACGTGCTTCGCTCGACGCGCACTTGCCGCGCGGTGGCGGGCCCATGGTTAGCCGCTTGGCTGCCGCGGAAAAGGAATTGGCTTCGTTGGAAGACCTCGCCCCGCTCGATACGCAGCACGCTTCGGCCCAGCAACAGGCGACGGCAACCGCCCATCGCGCCGGTCAGACCGAAGAAGAACTGAGTGCCGCTCGTCGGGCGTGGCGTGCGGGACTCGATCAAGCCGGGCTGCCGCCGCACTTTCGCCCGCGGCATGTGAAGCAGGTGATGCGCGTCGCAAGCCGGGTCCGCGATATGCAGAGCCGTCTTGCCCGCATGGAAGAGGAGCTTGGCCAGCGTCGTCGCGAGCGCGACATGCTCCATGGCCGCGTTGCACAGCTCGTGGCCGATTGCGGAATCGACACACATGCGAAACATCCGATGGAAAAGGTGTTGGAGCTTTCCGAAGCCTACGCGCGGCAGCAGAACGATCTCGCCCGCCGGGAAAAGATTCGTCGGCACCTGAAGAAGTTGCACCATTATCGCGGCAAGGCTGACGCAGCGATCGAAAAGCTCAAGCGGCGGCGACTACACTTGTTGCGGCAGGCGGGTGCCGAGTCCGAGGAGCACCTGCATCGGATCGTTGCCGACGCGGCACGCATCGAAAACCTCAAGCACGAGCACGAGACCCTCGGGCATGAGATTCACAATGCCCTAGGCGAGCAGCATCCAATCGACCTTATCCGTCAGCATCTCGAAGGGCCGGCGGCGGCAAACCTCGATGCAAGCCGAAACGACGCCCGAACGCGATTGGCCGCGCTCGAAAAGGAAACCCACCAACGTCACGAAAAACGAGGGCAACTTGCCGCTCAAATGAAGGCCCTCACCGACGACCGTCAGATGGCTGGCAAGCAACTTGACCTGGCCGCGCTGGAGAAGCGGATCGAGGATGCCATCGGCCGGTGGCAGGTGCTGGCCGTTACCGCCAAGATGCTGGAATCGATCCGAGCCTCCTACGAGACCGACCGCCAGCCGGAGACGCTGCAAGAGGCATCCCGCTATCTGAGCGAAATGACCCAGGGCCGCTATCCTCGCGTATGGACGCCGGTTGGCGAACGGATTTTGCGCGTCAACGACGCCGAGGGCCGGTCTCTGCCGGTGGAGGTTCTCAGCCGTGGCACGCGCGAGCAGTTATTCCTCAGCCTGCGGCTTGCACTGGCCGCTTTCTATGCTCGACGCGGGGCACCGCTGCCGTTGGTGCTGGACGATGTGTTGGTGAACTTCGATATGGAACGTGCAAAAGCGGCCGCGTCCGTGCTTCGCGACTTCGGCGCGGCCGGGCACCAACTTTTGGTCTTCACTTGCCACGAACATATTGCCAAGTTGTTTCGTACTCTGCGCGTACCGGTGAACGACCTGCCCGATAATTCCCAGCGAGACCACGCCCCATTGGTGTTCGATGAAGAGCCGCGAGAACGAACAGAAAAGCCCAAAAAGGCACCTCGGCCCGCCTCCTTGCCGCGCCGACCGCCGTCCCGCCCCCGGCTTGCGGAAGTTGAGGAGTCCCCCTATGTGGAGGAGATGGTGAAGCCAGCCGTGGAAGTCCTTGAGGCCCCCGCTCCCGAAGAATTGCCGTGGGAGCCCGAGAAACGGCAGCAGGAAGAGGCGTTTGACGATACGGCGGATGTGTGGGAAGAGGAGTAGGTAGGATTTATTGGGGATAGTGGGATTGAAAATGTCGAACGCACGGAAGCGGCATAGACCGTGACCTTGGCAAACGCAAGTAGTCTCACCGAAACTAAAAATATTAAAAACGAATAAGCGCGTCGATCAATGGATCGCGATATTGTCTGGCCGATAGCCGAATGTGCATTTCACAGTCGGTCGCCTCTTTCGGCGGTAGAACGGATACGGCCACAAGGGCGCGACCATTATTGTCAACATGACCGTTCGTTGCACGTGCATTCCAAACTGCGCGCAAACGCATAAGTGGCCATCCGACAACGAGTTATGGCGACTATGAATGCGGAGTGTCGGGTTGCGCGTTCCGGCGCAAAGCGTGGGAACGAGGCGCGGTTCGGATATTTGACATTTTTCTTGTATTGTGATATCCTGACCTACGTTGGATTCCGTTCCTACTTTTCCAAAAGCGTGCAATGATGCTGTGCCGGACGACTATAGTTCTGTCGCTGTTGTCGGCGTTCATGGGTCTTGCGATGAGCAACGCCCACGCGATCGTGGTGCGCAGCAACCAGAGCGATACGCTCTATCAAAATCTCGGCTCTAAGTCGGTCTATGCGAGTGTCGGTCGCCTGGATGGCACGACCAACCGATCGGGTTTCCTTGCCTCGGGCACGCTGATTGCGCCCGATTGGGTGCTGACCGCCGCACACGTCGTCGACAACGCCAAAACGCTTTCCTTCACGATTGGCGGTGAGACCTATGAAGTTGATCGGAAAATTTCCAACCCCAATTGGAACGGCAACCTCTGGTCGGGCTACGACATCGGACTCGTTCACCTCAGTAAAGTGGTTCCCAACGTGGCCCCAGCCGTGATCTATACCGGTTCCGGCGAATTGAATCAGACCGATACGGTCGTCGGTTACGGCAAGACGGCAACGTTAGATTCGGGCCTCAAGAAGGCCGACGGCCGCAAGCGCGCCGCCCAGAATGTAATCAGCCAAATCGAGAACAATCGCTTGCTGGTCGCCAAAGTGGACGAACCGCTTTCGCTTGGAAGCGTGCCTCTTGGTGCTGCTCGTTCGCTGCCCTTGGAAGGATTGATCGCACCGGGCGATAGCGGTGGCGGACTGTTCATTACCACGGCATCCGGCACCTATCTGGCCGGTGTGAATTCGTTCATCGGTTCCGGCTTTGGGTTGCCCGTCAGCGACTATGGAAACTTTTCAGGCCATACGCGGGTGTCGGCGTTCAGCCGTTGGATTGAAAGCAACGTTCGCGGCGATGTGTCGAGCGTTTCCGACGAATTGGCTGAGGCTGCCGGTGCCGCTCCTGCACCCACGTTGATCGCCGCGCCCGAGCCGGGTTCGCTGGCCCTTCTCGCTGCGGCAGGCGTTTGTTTGGCCATATCTCGCCGCTTACTGCGTCGATCCAAAGCCCGATCGTAACGAGGGGAGTTCCATGAACGCGCAAGAAATTAGCGGTCGGTGCGAATCGGCTGCGGAGGACTTTGCTCGGCATGAGCACCGCAAAGATGGTTTGCAGATCATTGAAGATATCTGTGGCGGGCTGACCCTGCTCCGCGACGCGATGTTTGCCCGGATGCACGCCGATGTCGAGCGGCGCATCGGCCTGGATTCAATGGTTGCTCCCATCTCCGAAGAGAAAGTGGGGCGTGCCGCGAAGACGGAAATAGAAATCTTTCAGGTTGCAGTAGCTGCAGCCGTAGCGGGCGAAAAGGGCTACATCGCCGATGCGTCTTGGTTTCGAGAGTGGCTCATGCAACTTCGCTTGGGAGCAATCGCACCGGAAAGCCAAGCCGCAAAACGTTTGGCATCCTATGCCGTTAAATCGTGCTCCGAACAGCGAATGGCATTCGGCAACGTCATCGCCGCCACGCTGCCGGAGGCGAATCGTGCGCCGTTGGTCATGATGCGGCTCGTGTCGCCGGCAGTGAGAATCGCCACGGCATTGGCCTTTGGTCGCTCGGCCGACGCGCTCGTCTGGCGACACGAACAGATCGAACATCTTCCCTCGATTAGCGATTGTTATCACTGCCACGGAAAGCTTATGGAGAACGGCGAGCAATGCTCGATGTGCGGCAACCCGCTCTGGACTTTCGAGTGGCTAACAACCTCGGACGGGTGAGCGATCGGGGGCGTTCAACGCGCTCTGCGAGATGAACGCAAATGTTTCCCGCACACTCTGCGTGCGGAATGACGGCACTCGGAGTGTGGTTAATACTTT